>JBFRWR010000507.1:0-8467 GCA_051439685.1 Trichodesmium sp. | reverse complement strand
GGCTGAGGCTGACAAAAGAACAAAGGTAAGTCCACAGCTAATTTTTAGCCAAGGGATGTAGGAGTCTGTTGACAGGCTTAAAGAAAGGGTGGTTTCAACCCTCCAAGGTGGATTAACCACAGAATCTCCGTATTTTTAAAGCGGGGAGATGTCAAAAGTAGCAAAAGCAACAAAATTCATTAATTTACCTGTTGCTTGAATCAGCTTAAAAACATGGACTATCCTAGACAAATATCTACGATAGGGTCTATGTTTTTACACCATTAATCTGTGTTATTATATACGATTGCTAAGACCAGAGGATTTTAGCAACGATTATGGAGTGCTTGGCACTCGACTTTTCATAAGGGCGAAAACCCGCCTAGGGAATCCTAAACTCAATGTGTTTGAGCAGAATATTAACCTTCGCGTGCTAGTAGACTTATGGACTCTTGAGTCGGAAAATCGCTCAACATCACCGATGAAGAGCGTATCTAGGATTGTCTAGATTTTTAGAAGGCGCTTGTTAGCTGTAAAAAGTTTTCTGTGGTCAAAACTGCCAGCAAAATTTTTGAGCTGGCGTTTTTTTTCGGAATCATAAATCTACTACATAACCATCAAAACAAAAACGGAAAATTTAAACAATTTATGACTGTATCAATTGCAAAATCTACTCCTGGAAATTCTCATAGCGAAAACGAGCAACTACAGCTAAAAGATATTGTGAAAAGTCTACCTCGCGAAGTTTTCATTAAAGATACACGGAAAACATGGACAATGGTGGCAACCAATATCTTGATGGTTGTTTTAGGTTACTGGGGACTAACAATTACACCTTGGTTTTTATTGCCCCTAGCTTGGGTTTTTACTGGCACCGCATTAACAGGGTTTTTTGTTATTGGCCATGACTGCGGTCATCGCTCCTTTGCTAACCGTCGCTGGGTTAACGATCTAGTTGGTCACTTAGTCTTTTTACCCTTAATATATCCCTTTCATGGTTGGCGAATAGGCCATAATCATCACCACAAACATACAAATAAGATGGGTGAAGATAATGCTTGGCAACCTTGGTATCCTGAAGATTATGAGGTTGCTGGTAGCTTTATGCAGTCAGTGTATAGGGTGATGCGTGGCAGACTTTGGTGGTTAGCTTCTCTTCCTCACTGGGCGCTTGTCCATTTTGACTGGAGAAAATTTGAGGGTAAGAATAGTGAAGATGTCAAGTTTTCTGCATTGGTAGTTTTCGGGTTTAGCGCGATCGCCTTTCCTTTATTAATAGCTACAACTGGTTTGTGGGGTTTAGTCAAGTTTTGGTTAATGCCTTGGTTAGTTTACCATTTCTGGATGAGTACATTTACGATTGTTCACCATACAGTACCAGAAATTCCTTTTACTGAAGCAGAAGAGTGGAATGAAGCAGAGGCTCAATTATTTGGTACAGTGCATTGTGATTATCCTCGTTGGGTAGAGTTTCTTTGCCATGATATTAATGTGCATATTCCTCATCATGTCTCAACAGGAATTCCTTCATATAATTTGAGGCAAGCACATGAATTTTTGAAAGATAAATGGGGAGATAAACTTTATCAAACTAAGTTTTCTTGGTCTTTAATGAAAGAGATAACAGATAAGTGTCATTTGTACGATCAGGAAAAGTTTTATCTAAGTTTTAAAGAGTATGATGCTCAGAAAGCTTCCTAGTAATTTAAGTTAGGAAAAAGGAAAAAAGAAAGCCGATCAGAAAAACTTTATTTTGTGTTTTGCTATACTTTTTTCATTTATAAACTTTTATATAATCCGGTTTTTTTTAACCGGATTTTTTTGTGGAATGATAAAAAAATATAATCAAAGCAAATTGTCAAGATTCATCTCAATTAACATATTGTATAAAATCAGATGATTTAACTAGCTATTAGCTTTTCCTGACGGAATGTTGCGCAAACAGCATTTAGCTGTCAGCTAAAAATCTAAAGGTTTAAGTCCCCCACAAGAGTTTGAAAAAATTAGTGGTGTGTGTTAATGGGGGTTTGAATCTCCCATTATATACCTTGAAAAACTGTTAACGCAATTCCTCCGCAGGAGGCTAGCTGAGTGCTGAGTGCTGAGTGCTACTTCAATCAAGGAAAAAATTAAAAATTAAGGAATAATTACCGAAAAATTATGGTCTAAAAGCTCCCCTTTTAAGGGGATAAAAAAAGAATTTTAAGCCTCCTTATTGCAGAGGTACTGATAACTGTTAACGCAGTTCCTCCGATAGGAGGCTAACTGATAACTGATAACTGAAATAACCTTGAGTTTTAATCCAGATTTATGTCGCAACGAAAGTGAAGTAGAAAGCAAACTAATTGTTAGTTATCTACTGCCGAAATTAGGATACGGTATCGAACATTGGCATCAAGAAGTAACATTTGGCAGTATCCGTTTAGATTTTTTGTCATTTGCTACTCAGAAGTTACCTTTTAGTTTGAATGGAGATTCTCCACTAAGTTTAGTTATGGAGGCAAAACATCCCAGAGAAAATTTAGACCGCCATCAACGAAAACTCAGGCGTTATTTAACAAGTATGAATGTAAAATATGGCTTGTTAACTAATGCCAAAGAAATTAGGATTTATGAAAGAGTAGGAAATGATATTCAGTTAGTGTTTAATTGTCTAGGGGGTGAAGTCGATGACAAAATAGAAGAAATTAAAAAATTAGTAGGTCGAGACTCTTTGCGTCAAAATCGGACTTCTAATACAACAGAAACTCCGGGAGAAAAAGCAGAGGTAAGTGAGGCTATCGCTACTCAATCTGAGAGAGAAAAAATTGTTAGCAATACACCAGAAAATCAGGGTAAATTAGTAAACCTTGAAACCGAGTCTAATCCAATTAATCAAAGTAGGAGAAATTCTATGAAAGTAATTGCTGTTTATCACAATAAAGGCGGAGTTGGAAAAACGACAACAGTAGTTAATTTAGCTGCTGCCTTAAGTAAAAAAGGTTATCGAGTTCTTGTAATTGATTTAGATAGTCAAGCAAATGCAACTTTTGCTTTAGGATTAGCTAAATTTTACGATGAGGAAAATGATAATTTAAAAGACAAGTATATTTATCATGTTATCGGAAATTCTAAGAAATTTTCCATCCCTGAAGTTGTTCGCCAATCTCAGTTCAATGACCCTGAAATTGATGTCATTCCTTGTCACATTAGTTTAATGAAATACGAGAAAGAGTTATTTGAAATTGATGCAGCAAAAACAAGATTAAGAAAAAAGCTATTAGAAGCTAAAGATAATTATGATTTTGTAATTATTGACACCCCACCTTCACTGAATCTTTATGCTAGAATAGCAATGATAACAACAGATTATTTAATAATTCCTTCTGACTTAAAAGCTTTTGCAAATGCGGGATTACCAAATGTTAAAAATTTCGTTGAAGAGATTAATGAATTTAGAGAAGAAATGGGGATTTCGGAGGTTAATGTACTAGGTGTTTTACCATCTAAAATTCCAACTAACAGTAGATATGTTCAATATACATTACCCCGTCGCAAAGCAATTATTCAAGAGCGTTATAATATACCATTAATGGATAGTTGTATTTTTCAAAGAGAAGATTTAGCTAAGTGTCTAGATAGAACTGTTTTAATAGATGAGATAGAAGTTCCTAATCCTATATCAATTTTTGACTATAAATCAGACGAACCTTCCGTAGAAGAATTTGAAAACTTAGCAACAGAAATTATTTCAAAAGTATGAGCGATAACATAAATTTATCTACTTCCTTAGTAGACCTTGATAACATCACACCCAAGGTTGATATCTCTGAGTTTTCAGCAGATCAAATTGAGAATATGGCTAACTTAATTCTGACAACAGGAGGTGTGGTTAGACCTATTATTTTGAAAAAAATAGGTATTGAGAGTTGGGAAGTTGTAGCAGGTGATTTTGAGTATTATGCAACTGTTAAAGCATTAGAAATCGACCCAGACTTTTCAGAGACCATTAGGGCATTTACTATTAAAGAAGAACAAGAAGAAAATATCAGGAAGCAACAGGAAATTTTGAGAGTTTTAGATTCTCCAATAACTGAATCTCCAGAAGTTCCTATTGATGTTGAAGATAGTCAAGTTAACTTAACGAAAATGTTTAATAATTTGAGATTAAGTTTGACAAAAGAACTAAATAGTCAACTCGATCAAAAATTGCAACCAATAACAACAAAGTTAGATCGACTAAATACATCATCTCCTACTAATATTCAATCTCAAATTAATAATACCGCAGAGGAAAAACTCCAGAATATCGAAAGTAAAATTGACCAATTATTACCCAAAAAACTACCAGAAATTGGGGAAATTCTGAATGAACAATTAAAAGTTATACGTCAAAAAATTAGTAATCTATCTAAGCAAGAAGCTTTATCTCTATTAGCACAAACTCAAACAGCTTTAGGTAGACAAATAAAAGCTATTGATAATGAATCTAATAAATTACAAAGAGTCAATTTATTAACAGTAAAAACGAAAGAAGAAATTCAACAAGCTTTTGCAAGAGAAAAAGTCACAACTAAAATGATAAATGCTACATGGGAAGCAATTAAACTTTGGAAACAGTCTGGAGAAAGCTTAACTTGGGAAAACCTTAAGCAACAAACTAGGAAGGGAATTGGTTTTGGCAAAACAACTTACGAGAAGCTAAGAAAAATAGCAGAGATACCAGAATAGAAAGTAGCGATCGCATCCCTATCCCCAAAAATACCCAATATCGGTAGGTTGGGTTGAGGTGACGAAACCCAACTTTTACTTAGCTATATCAAATCCGCTTACTTTGGAGTTGGGAGATTCTAAAAGAGGGAAAAACCCCAAGTTTGGTAGGGTTTGGTCACCAAACCCCTACGATATTAAATTTCACCGATACTACCAGATTTGATATAACTTATTACTTAGACTTAATATAGACATAAGTTGGGTTTCCCTTCGGGAAGCTCCGCTTTTCATGTCGCGCAGCGAAACACTGCGTTCTACCCAACCTACTGTTTATCAAAATAATTGAGTATAAAACCCCACCTTTGAAGGCAAAATGTTTTTGGAAGGTGACTCAAAATCTCCAAAAAAACTTCTGACTTCTGACTTCTGACTTCTGACTTCATTTACCCACTCCCATCAAAAAAACTCTGACACTTTTCCTTCTGAGGACAAATATCACACAAATACTCATGCTCCGTCCGTGGAGGTGGATCAGGTTGAAACTCTTCCCATCTCAACCACTCCCGCATCTCCTCCAATTTACTTACAACTGAACCCTCCATCACATTCTCCAACTTTTCCCATGAGTAATGATACTCTCCAAACTCAGGCAAAACCCAATAAACAACAGCATCAACAGGCACTTTTTTCTTTTGCTTCAGTAAAAAACTATAGAGAGCAACCCCGATTAACTGAGACGATACTTCCACAGTTTCATAAGTTTGAAAATGAACCACACACAAACGACGAGTCTCAAAATCAAAAATTAAATTATTAACTTTTCCCGTTAATTTTTGACTCTTACCACCTGCTATTTTAAAAGTATAATCTACTGGTATTTCTCCCGTAATTAATGTGCGACGAAATACAATACTTTCATGGCAGTAACGCCGATTTTTAACAATGATTTCAGACATATTAAAAATCAGTTTAGTTAATACCTGCCAAACTTGATATAATCCTGTTGCTAAAGTAATATCTTTTGTAATAATTGTTTGTAAATAAGGAAAGAAAATCAACTCATAAAATAACTGTTGTATTTGATTAGCGATCGCCTCTACCACCAACTCCTCAAATTGTCCTGCAAACAAAACTTGAATTCTAGATTCTTGTCGAATCATATTCATCAACTGATTAGCTAAATCAACAAAAGCATTATCAATTTCCTGAATATAATCCTTTGGCAAAAACAGATGCTCCCCTCCAAAACGCTGTTTCAAATAAAACAAACGGGGACAATTAAAAGCAACTTTAACATCATTAATATTAAATGGTGGAGACTGTAATAGAGGTTTATTAATTCGTAACATTGAAATATTTATCCTGATTTTCCAGGTTTTGTTTGCCGGATTAAATTTAACTAAAAATATCTAACTTTTTTGATGAAAACATCAGTATAGCACTACGTTAATTAGTTAGGACATTTCTAAATCCTAGAACCCTTTAAAAGTATGCTACTCCCTATTCCCTACTCCCTAGCGCGTAGCGGTATATCAATTAGGAATCAAACAAATTAATTGTTCATCTGATTCCGTTTTAGGAGGAATGATTTTAATTTTATTTTCGGCCTGAAGTCTCTCAATAATAGTATCAATGTTTAACGAATCTATTTTCACAAATTCAGCTACTATCTTTTCCTCTAAATTTTTACGACCCATAAAACAGTATATTCTAATTAAATTGAACACAAAGTCTTTCACCTCATCCAAATCTAAATCATCCTGTTCTATTTTACTTTGAAGATTAACCGGAATAACTACAGATAAATCCTGTAATAAACTACAATTATTTAAAACTTCTGATACACAAATCATTTCCTCCAATTCTTGCAAACTCAAACTTATACCATTAATTACTAACTCATTAGCCAAAGCAGAATTTACCAAACTATGATATGTAGCCAAAAAATAAACCGACTCCAAATCAGGTTGAATATGCCTATTTTTAGACTTACCCTTAAAAATTTTTCTATATATTCTATGGCTAAGATTTTTAGCATTTCCTACCTCAGCAGCTCTCACCAAAAATAAAGACTGACACAATTTTTGATCCACCACTTTTTGACAAGCATTCATCGTATTATAAAAGCTATTCATATTAGTATCTTCTGTCCAAACTACACCAATAATTCCCTCCTGATTTTGTTGTTGATAACTCAAAGAATAGCTAGCATATTTCCCACTTAATAATCTAGTTTTCACATTTTGGTATTGTAAAGCAGTTAACACCTCTTGTAGCATCCGAATTAATTCTGGTGCAGCAAAATCAGTAATCTTACTAATTTTTTTCTGAATTTTTTTGTACTTATTTTGCCAAATCAATCTAAAAGTTGCTAATTGTGTTTCTCTTGTTGATGCAGAAATAATATCTGTCTCATTTAATAATTTTATTTTATATAGATCGTATTCTTTTCTTCCCAATTCTAAGATATTGCGAGGTAGAGTTTTACCTCTAGGAAACTTTTCCTCTAACATTTCTTTTGACAAAGGAAATATAGGTGATTTAGGTTGAGGTTGAGCTAGAGAATGCAACAGACTTAAACGAGCTGCTAATAAACATTCGCCTTGTGCTAAAGTAATCGGTTTTAAATGAAAATATCCAGCATTTACTCTAGTTTTATCCGCAGGTTGAATCAATTCCGAATTTTGTTTCCAGGTACTCGTAATAATACTAATAATAATCAGAAAATTTTGGGGATAATGAGTATGAATACTAGAATTAACATTAAATAAAGCTTGCAAATCTAAAGTTCCATTTAACAAGCGAGGAATATTATCAAGATTATCAAAACATAAAACAATAGGTTGAGATGCAGCCGAAATAATTCCCAAGTTAGTCATAATTTTCTGAGCAGCATCTTCAGAATCTATACTACTTTTAATCCCCAAAGATTTTAAATCATCTTCCTCCAAATCATCCCCCCGTAACCACTCACAAGCAATAGATACATACTTTGGATTTAACAGATGATAAAGGGCACTAAAAAAATCATTAGGATTATAAATTCCAGAATTATAAATACTTTTGAGATGTCTAATAAATACTCTTCTTTCACCAATAATTTTTTTCAGTAAACTACTATTTGGAAAAGCTAATAAACCTTGTAACCATAGTAACAACTGAGAATCTGTTTGACCCTCCGGAATTTTCATCAGAGAATCTACTGTTTGACGCAAAATATGACGCCAAATGTAATCACTGTCCGGCCAGGGATCGATATAGACAAAAAAGGCTTTTGTATTGAATAATTTTTTGATTCTCCCTAAAAGATAGCTTTTACCAGAACCAGAGTCACCAGTCAGGATCAACGTCCGGGGGTGATGTTCCTCAGCAACCTGCTCTAGCAATGTTTCTATATCAGAGATAATATTTTGATGGATAGAATCAACATTGAGGGAAGGATTTTGTTGCTCCTGCCAAAAATTAATAGTATAAAGACTTACTGGATCAAAAGGATTAACTTCTCTTTGAATAATCTGATCTATAGATGGCATAGTAAAAATAGGTATTATTTTGTCAACTTGTTAGAAAATTACGATAGCAGATATAGCGCTAGGCGCAAGGTGCGAATTCAGAATTCAGAAGTCAAAAGTTATCCCTGACTGACTTTGAGGATTTATAAATGTCCGCTTTTTCTAGTTAGGGAAAACTAGGATTTTGCCACACAGGAAAATCAAATCAAGAGCAAGGGTTTTTCCTACTCCCTACTCCCTTTTTTTCTAGTTAGGGAAAACTAGGATTTTGCCACACAGGAAAA
>JBFRWR010000506.1:0-17254 GCA_051439685.1 Trichodesmium sp. | reverse complement strand
ATCGGAGAAGTCTAATAGCTTTAGGTAATTATTTAACATTTAAAGTTTGAAACTATAGCAATTATACTTTAGTTGTAGTATTTTGGTGGTAATTAGGAGTAGAGGTAATTTATGTTTTGCATTCTGTCAAGCTTTCCTTGGGAATCTTCGGAAAACGCTTTTCATGTCTCGGAGAGAAACGACTGTCGCCGAGATTAATGCTATGCATTCCGCAAGAAATCATCGGTACAGGAGTCATAATTTGCTAATATTTTCAGTTGAAGTTAACTATAGCATTCCTCAATTTGTTGTGACAAATTTAATAATAATAAATATCACCGGGAATACTTTTTAATTCTAAACTCAAGCTTTCTGCATTATGATTTTTTACTACTACTAAAATGTTCCAATCTAAATTATGATTGCTATATTATAAAACTTGTTACAAAGTATACACGGATTGCTATATTTGTGAAATCATTAAATTTATGGGTATAGCGTTTCTCAGTATAATGAGGTACATTTATCTTTATATTGTATTCTATTCTCTATTCCCTATTCCCTCAAACTCAAGAATTTTGTACCTCACGCTTTTTGGGAATTGCTAGATAAGATTTTAACCAAAAGCTTTGATGAAAAACGTAAAAAACAATCATAAATAAATAACTTAGAGAGTGTTTGTCAAATAAGTATTAAGAGAAAAAATAGTTACGAAAATCCCAAATTGGTAATATTTGCAAGAATTGAAATCCAGTAGGTAGTGTCTAGTTGCAAAAATTAGTAATATTATTTTTAGATTAAATTTTATTGGCTTCAAGCTTTTTTATTGGTTCAGTAAGTATATTAATTTATACAATTAGACAGTAGATAGATATTAGGTAAATATATTCTGAGACGAGTGAAGTGATAAATATTTGTGTTTATTTCTTCCTCCCTACTTCCTATCTCATTTTGATCTTTACTTTACAAACAATCTCTTAGTATTAATTTTTAAAGATATTGAAAAAACTTGAACAAAGGAGAAATTATGCGTGCCGTTTTAATGGCTGGCGGTTCAGGGACGCGACTCAGACCACTAACTTGCGATCTGCCCAAACCAATGGTCCCTATTTTAAATCGCCCTATAGCTGAACATATTATTAATCTGCTAAAAAGACATCAAATTAGAGAGATTATTGCTACTTTACATTATCTACCTGATGTAATGCGTGAATATTTTCAAGATGGTAGTCAATTGGGTGTACAAATAACTTATGCTGTAGAGGAAGAACAACCATTAGGAACAGCAGGTTGTGTCAAAAATATTGCTGAACTTTTAGATGAAACTTTCTTAGTAATTAGTGGGGATACAATTACAGATTTTGATTTAAGTGCAGCTATAGAATTTCATCGCCAAAATAAGTCAAAAGCAACATTAGTTTTGACAAGGGTTAATAATCCAATTGAATTTGGAGTCGTAATTACTGATGAAAATAAAAGGATAAAAAGGTTTCTAGAAAAACCTTCTACAAGTGAAGTTTTTTCAGATACTGTAAATACAGGAACTTATATTTTAGAACCAGAAGTTTTAGATTATTTACCAGCTAATCAAGAATGTGATTTTTCTAAAGAATTATTTCCTATTTTATTAGATAAAAATGAGCCAATGTATGGCTATGTAGCAGAAGGTTATTGGTGTGATGTTGGACATTTAGATGCTTATCGGGAAGCTCAATATGACGGTCTTGAAAGGAAAGTAAAAATAGAGTTTCCTTATCAAGAACGCTCTCCTGGACTTTGGGTAGGGGAAAATACTTATATTGACCGGACAGTGAAAATTGAGACACCAGCTTTAATTGGGGATAATTGTAGAATTGGTCCAAGAGTTCAGATTGAGGCAGGTAGTATTATTGGAGATAATGTGACTATTGGTGCTGATGCTGATGTTAAACGTCCAATTGTTTGGAATGGAGCTATCCTGGGAGAGGATGCTAATTTACGAGCTTGTATAATTTGCCGAGGTGCTAGGATAGATCGTCGCGCTCAAGTCTTGGAAGGTGCTGTAGTTGGTTCTTTGTCTAGTGTGGGAGAGGAGGCTCAGATTAGTCCTTATGTCAGAGTTTGGCCTAGCAAAAAAGTTGAATCTGGGGCTACTTTAAATATTAATCTGATTTGGGGTAAAACTGCTCAGAGAAATTTGTTTGGACAACGCGGAGTCCAGGGGTTAGCAAATATTGATATTACTCCAGAGTTTGCTGTTAAGTTAGGGGCAGCTTATGGTTCTACTCTAAAATCAGGGGCTACTGTATCAGTTTCTCGTGACCAACGTAGTATTTCTCGAATGGTTTCTCGGTCTTTTATTGCTGGTTTAATGTCAGTAGGAATTAATGTGATAAATTTGGAATCTACTGCTATTCCTATTGCTAGAACTATTGTACCAACTATTAATGTTGCTGGTGGTATTCATGTCCGTCTTTCTCCAGATCGCTCCGATCAAATATTAATTGAAATTTTTGATTATCAGGGAATTAATCTTTCTAAAACCACGGAAAAAAAGATAGAAGGAGCTTTTTTTAAAGAAGATTTACGCCGGGTACAAATTCCAGATATTGGGAATATGGTTTATCGTTATCAAGCATTAGATGCTTATAGCAAAGGCTTTGAAAATCATCTGAATTCTGAGGCAATTCGCTATAGTAAATCTAAGGTAGTAATTGATTATTGCTATGGTGTTTCAGGGGCGGTATTACCACAATTATTGACTAAATTTGGTTGTGATGCTGTAGTCCTAAATGCTAGCTTAAAAGAAACTTATTTAGGAATAGAAGAAAGAGAAAGCTTATTAGATCAATTAGGTCGTGTAGTAGAAGCTTTACAAGCTAATGTTGGAGTTCAGGTAACAGCAAATGGAGAGCAATTAATCCTAGTAGATGAAACAGGTTCAGCAATTCGTGGTGAAATGTTAACCGCACTAATGGTCAATCTCATGTTAACCGCCCATCCACGAAGTACAGTGGTAGTACCCATAAATGCTTCTGCAGCAGTAGAACAAATTGCTCGTCGTCACGATAGTCATGTAATTCGGACAAAAGCAAATCCTACAGCATTAATGGAAGCTTGCCAAATTAATCATAATGTGGTAATCGGTGGAAGTGGTCAAATGGGATTTATTTTCCCTAAATTACATCCTGGCTTTGATGCGATGTTTTGTATCGCTAAAGTAATAGAAATGCTGACTATTCAAGAGCGATCGCTAGGACAAATAACTGCAGATATTCCTCCTGTTACTCATCGCTGTTATACAGTCCGTTGTCCTTGGAAAGTCAAGGGAGGATTAATGCGATATTTAGTAGAAACTAATCCGCCGGAAAATTTGGAATTAACTGATGGGGTGAAGATTATTAATCATCAAAATGATAATTGGGTATTAATTTTACCTGATCCTGCAGAACCTTTAGTACATATTTATGCAGATAGTAATGATCGAGATTGGGTTGATAAAACTCTCAGAGATTACCGTAATATTATCCATGATTTTGTTAATCTATTTATGACAGGAAATCAGTTAGATGATTTATAATTCTTGACTATAGAAAACCTGATTGATGTATTTTCAGCAAACCCTAATTAATCAATCTTAAAACCTCTTCTAATAAGTATATATGCAAAATTAATTACACATACTTTAAGGCTGAAAAACTTATATTGTAAAAATCACAGAGAATAAAATAGGTAATTAATTTTGCCTTTGCACTTAATAGATAATTGTTTATTAATGGATAATGGATAATTGATAATTGATAATTACCTCTCCCTCAAAGCTATCCCTTATAAGGAACTCCTGAAAACCTTATGGGGAGTAGGGGAGTAGGGAGCAGGGGAGAAGGGAGAAATAGTTATAGTAGCTATGCAAAACTACTTAACTTATCAAAATAAATGTACTTTTGAATACATTTGTTCTGTGGAAAAAGCATTTTCAAGACCTACACATAACTTGTCTGTTGTGTCAAGTTTTATGTTAAGAAAGATGTTTATAAAGCATAGTCTTAAAAGGGAGAGGATTGACCAATAAGGAAAAGATTTATTTTTTTCCCCTTTCTAGGGGAGGCTTTAAACCTGAATTATCTAATTATCTAATTATTTAATTGTTTAATTATTAATTATTTCGGTAATTCAAGAAAGTTTTTGCGAGCCAAATTACCATTATCCATTATTAATTATCCATTATCCATTAATAAGTGTTATCTTTACTTCTGAATTTATATTTCCTGATACATTCAATTTGTAAAAACCAATTAGTTAGAGATTTAAAATGAATAGCTGTATATTAATGGTACAAATTATTAAAGACCCAGAACTGCGTTACACAGCAGATTCTCAGTTACCAGTAACAGAAATGATGGTAGAATTTCCTAACTTAGGAGTAGATCAAAAACCTGCTGTACTAAAAGTAGTAGCATGGCGAGATTTAGCTCAAGAAATTAACGAAAAATATCACGAAGGAGATTTTGTAATTGTTGAAGGTCGCTTGAATATGAATACCATAGAGAGACCAGAAGGTTTCAAAGAAAAACGAGCTGAATTAACAGTTTCCAGAATCTATCCTGTGAGTTCTAACGCCATGACTCAAGGTGGAAATCAAACATACACAAAAAGACCTAGTAATAGAAATATAACTCAACAAGAATCCCAGGAAAAAAACTATAATAATGTTGTAAATTTAGAGTCTCGTCGTAGTTCTGTTATTGAGCAGGAATCAACCTCAAATTATCCAGAAGAAGACTCCTCACCTGATAATTCTGACCCTATACCTTTTTAAGTTTTAAACTGGTAAATAATTTAACTTTACTCCAAATACTTTTGCAAAAGTATTAGCTAATTGGGGTAAAACTTCATCTATAGTAATATTAGGCAAAAATTCAACCAAACTACCTACAGGATAATCAGAAATACCACAGGGAACTATTCTTTGAAAACCCACTAAATTTGGGCAAACGTTAAGAGCGAAACCGTGCATAGTTATCCAACGACTCACCTTAATCCCAATAGCTGCTACTTTTCGCCCTTCCAACCACACCCCCGTTAAACCAGGATATCGTTCACCTTTAAGACCGTAAAACTCCAAGACTTCCAATAATACTTCCTCCAGTTGTCTTAAATACCAATGTAAGTCTTGTCTATAACGTCGTAAATTGAGAATAGGATAGCCTACCAGTTGACCTGGACAATGATACGTCACCTCTCCACCTCGCTCTACCCGGTGGAGTTCATATTCATTTTGACTAGGATCGAATTTGAGAAAGTCTAATTTAGCCCCTTGTCCGAGGGTATAAACTGGTGGATGTTCTAATAGGATGAGGACATCGGTTAATTCTGGACAATTACGCCGTTCTTGGACTAGCGATCGCTGCAATTCCCAGGCCACCGAGTACCTTGTCAGTCCTGGACAAATTAACTGGCAAGTGGGAGGTAAGTTAGGGTTTGCTGAAAAAATTGGTTCTTGGGGGTAGGACACGGTGACGCGGAGACGGGGAGACGCGGGGAACAGGCAACGGTTTCGGCCATTTTATGTGAATAAATTTTCTGGAATTTTAGCATAAAATCTCAGTAAATTGATGCCTATAAGCAGCCCATACCTAGCATATCATAGGATATCAACTGAATATAAAAAGCTCTATTACCTGAGCTATCCTAACCTTTAGCTTTATCAGCGCAAACCCTAAGTTAGGATTATTTGCCTCAAGTATCATTAAGTATAGCAATCCTATTTTATTTGTGTCTGAAAATCTTACCGCTTTTAGGAAATAGGGAAGGGGGAGCAGGGAACAGGTGGGATTTCCAGTTTTTTTGATTTACTTTTTAATTTGTCACAATCTATTTAGGGCTGGCTGATTAAATCTAAAAGTCTTTATATATAAAGGTTATAGCATTTTTCAATCAGGAAAAAGTGCAACTTTTCCAGCTACAACTACCAAAAAGTCATAATTTTAGTCAAACCAAGGCTAGGAAAATTGAGGAACAATTATTTCTCTCATGTTATAGTCATTTCAAATAAGGATGAAACACTTTTTTGCCTGAAACCCTTTCTCAGTAAAGAAAAACTCGTCCCAGTCTTATTCAGAATGACTATATCTGTCTCCCCACACTTCCCACAGTCCCCACGCTGTTCTTTTTTTCAGCAAACCCTAAATAGACATCTCCGATGATTAGGGTTTGCTGAAAAAGTCTTATGAGTAAGGAGACAGGAGACAAACCACCTCTAACCCTTCCCAGGAGAGGAAGACAGGAGGAATGGGGAATGAGTGAGAAGGCAAGAGTTAGAATTATTCCTCAATTTCTCTGTCCAAATATTGCTGTTAATACTAACTTTTTGAGGCTTTTCAACTCAAATAAGCGCACTTTTTCCAGACTTAAAAATGCCAAAAGCTTTATCTGTAAAAACTTTCATATTTATTCAGTAAACCCTAATTCCAAATAAAATCAATTATCGTGAATAAATTATTAATTATTGCCCCTACTCCCTACTATCTACTCCCTCTTTTACGGAGATGTCTAATTATTATTTGAAGTATTTTTTTAGTCTTTAATTTTTGATGGATTATCAAATTTTTAGAATGAATTAATTCCCTAGTAATTTTAATTTTTTGCTGTTTCAAAATTTCCAGGTTAATATTTAGAACTTGCTGATTAATTATCAACACATTGAGAGATAGTAGGGTAAATTTATTTCCGAATGCTCCCCAAACATGAATTGCCCCTACAGATGTTTTTTTGACTCTAAAAAACTACCAACTTTTGGCTTGCTCAAGATCATACCTCTTCCCATTTTGAGCAGACAAAAACAAAAAAATCAACCGACTATTCTACCTCCTAAATCCTCAAGAATTTCTCTTTCCTTCTGACTTATATCCTGATTCACTATACTTTTTTAACAAAGTCTAAATATAGGAATAAATCTTTCATTTTCTGAAACACTACAAACTTTATTTTTTTTTATGAACACTAACTAAAAAAATATCAAATAATGATATAATATAGTTAACTATTTTTTTAGATAGCTAACCACATACTGCAAACTATCGAAAAAATCAAGAGTAATTTTAATGAAATTTAGAAAAAAAAAATCAAGAATTGTCAAGGTATGCAAAAGATTTTAAAGAGATGATGTTGGCAAGAATACAAAGTGCTATTCTATAGAATAATAGAAAGCCCAAATATTAGCGGAGGGAGCTTATGAAGCTTGTTATCCAGGGTAAAAATATAGAAATAACCGATTCAATTCGTGAGTATGTCAACCAAAAAATTGAAAAAGCAGTTAGCCATTTTCAACAACTCACCACAGAAGTAGATATACATCTGTCAGTAGCTAAAAATCCACGCATAAATCCTAAGCAAAAAGCAGAAGTAACGATCTATGCTAATGGTACGGTAATTCGTGCCCAGGAAAGTAGCGAGAATATGTATGCTAGTATTGACTTAGTAGCAGATAAAATTGCACGGCAACTGCGCAAATATAAAGAAAAGCGTCAATCTAAGGTAAGTAAAGCTAAGGCTATTGAGATAGTTGAAGCCCAACCAGTAGTGGACAATTTGATTGGCGATCGCAAGCCAGAGCTACCGGGAGAAGTAGTTCGGACTAAGTATTTTGCTATGTCTCCGATGACTGTGGAAGAAGCCCTGGAGCAGCTACAATTAATCGATCATGATTTTTATATGTTTGCCAATTCGGCTACAGGTGAAATAAATGTTATCTACAAACGTTATCATCATGGTGGTTATGGTTTAATTCAACCACGGCCTAATAGTAATGGTAATGGCAATGGTAACGCTAATAATGGTAAATCAGTCAATAGTATTGATGAAGTAGTAAGTCTGGAATCTACTTAGGTTTAGAATAATACCAAATTAATTTGTGATATTTTCATCCTGACCATTGTTAAAATTAAATGAGCTTTAGTCAAGATATGATTAATTACCTCTTGACTAAAGCTAAAAATTATTTAAGCAGTTATAGCTTTTAATGTTTTTAAAGCTTCTGCAACGTGAGCATCAAAGTCAAGCATAGAGTCAAATATATGACGAATAATTCCTTCCTTATCTATGACATAGGTAACTCTACCTGGAAGTATCCAGAGTGTAGCAGGAACACCATATAGTTGTCTAACCTTGTTACTAGAATCACTTAAGAGAGTAAAAGGTAAATTATACTTCGTAGTAAATTGTTTGTGAGAACCTTGGGAGTCTCCACTAATGCCAATAACTTCAGTGCCATTATCTGTAAAAACTTGATATTGATCTCTAAATGCACAAGCTTCTTTAGTACATCCAGGAGTATCATCTTTGGGATAAAAATAAACTACTACATTTTTTTGGCCTCGGAAGTCAGAAAGAGAAACGGGAGTTCCATCCTGAGATGGTAAGGTGAAATCCGGAGCTTTATCTCCTACTTTAACTACCATAATTTATTTAATATAAGTTATTAAGTTTGAGCTGATTATGTTAACTTTTGTTATGGTAGCGCAGATTTCCCAGAAATATCAATAGACCGCTCCATAAAAGAGGGAATAGGGAGAAATAATTGATAATTTTTAGAAAAAAAGGAAGGAGAGTAGACAAAATTTTGTCTACTCTCCATTCTGATCATTAAAATGTTTCCTATCTCTGAGCCTGATTAACTTATACAGTAGATAATTTCCGGCGTTTAGTTACCATTTGGTAGCTCTCAATTATATCACCTTCATTCCAGGTACTAAAGTTATCTAAACTAATACCACATTCATAACCTGCGTTGACCTCTTTAACATCATCTTTCATCCGTCTGAGAGAGCCTAATATACCTTCATGGATAACCTCTCCATTACGTCGTACTCTTACTTTGCAATTTCTGACAACCTTGCCAGATAAAACATAGCAACCAGCAACAGCACCACGGTTGATAGTAAATACCGCACGGACTTCTACTTCACCCAGTGGTTCTTCTACTAACTCAGGGTCTAAGAGACCTTCCATGGCCCCTTGAATATCATCCAAAAGTTTGTAGATAACATTGTATTCTCGAACATCTACTCCCACAGCATCTGCTGCTTGACGCGCTCCTGATGCCATAGTCGTATTGAAGGCAATAATTACAGCTTCACTAGCTGCGGCTAAATCAATATCTGTTTCTGTAACTTCTCCAGCTCCAGATAGTAATAACCTTAATTGGACTTCTCTTTGAGGTAGTTGTCTGAGAGCAGCAACAATAGCCTCTATGGAACCTTGAACATCTCCTTTCAAAATCAGGTTAAGTTCCTTAAGTTCTCCTTCCTGAGCCCGAGCTGAAACAGCCCCAAGAGTGGTGCGACGCATAATCCGTGATTGTCTTTTGGCATCTGCTCTTTCCGTGGTGACAGCCGAAGCATCTTTTTCATTTTCAAATACATCAAACTCATCACCCGCTTGAGGTACATCTCTGAGGCCAAGAACTTCTACGGCAAAAGATGGATTAGCTTTTTCAACTCGATCGCCTCGGTCATCTATCATAGCCCGGACTTTTCCATAAACAGAGCCAGCTACTACAATATCTCCTACATTCAAAGTACCATTTTGGACTAACAAAGTAGCTACTGGACCTCTAGCCTTATCCAAGTGGGCTTCAATTACAGTACCTTTAGCTAAACGTTCTGGGTTAGCTTGTAAGTCTTCTACCTCAGATACTAGCAGAATCATTTCTAGTAAGGTATCTAAATTTTGTTTCTTAATCGCACTAACTGGAACCATGATTGTCTCACCACCCCACTCTTCAGGTACTAAGCCCTGTTCCATTAATTCTTGTTTAACTCGGTCTGGGTTGGCCTCTTCTTTATCAACTTTATTAATTGCTACTATCAGTGGGACTCCCGCTGCTTGAGCATGGCTAATAGCTTCTTTCGTTTGTGGTTGTACACCATCATCTGCAGCTACAACTAGCACCGCAACGTCTGTGACTCTTGCTCCCCTAGCCCGCATTGCCGTGAAAGCTTCGTGGCCTGGGGTATCTAAGAATACTACTTGCTGCATATTCCCTTCATGTTCAACATCCACATGATAGGCTCCAATATGTTGAGTAATACCACCTGCTTCCCCTGCTGCTACTTTAGTGGCCCTGATGGAATCGAGAAGACTGGTTTTTCCATGATCGACGTGTCCCATAATTGTCACAACTGGAGGACGACGTTGCAGACTTTCCAGATCGGAATCTTCCAGCATTTCAGTTATTTTCTTAGCTGCTGATTCTTCTTCTGGGACTTCTATAGGAATGCCTTCTTCCGCTGCGACCATTTCTATGGTGGCAATATCTAAGCTTTCAGTAATGTTGACTGCTATGCCTTTCATAAACAGTCTTCTGATAATCTCTGTTTCGGAGACTGCTAAAGCTATTGCTAATTCCTGTACTGTCATTGAGGAATTAATAACTAACTTTTCTACAGGTTTTAGTTCAGCTGGTTGCTCCTGTTGATTACTATCAGACTTGGCAGCTTGACGGGGTTGACTAGATTTCTTTTTAAGATTAGAAACATTATTGACAGAGGAAGACTTATTTTGCTCAGAAAAACTTTTTGGTTTTGCCGGGCGAGCTAAAGATAAACTCATTGTTACTGGTGCCGGCTTATTCAAAAGTTCTGCTAATTCTTCATCTTCATCTTCTAGCAAAGGCTTGGGTCGTAGACGTTTGGCCTTTGCTGTTGATTTAGCATTTTTTTGACTAACTTCACTGGTTTCTTCTTCTTCTTCTTCTTCCCACTTAGGACCTTTTTTGGCTTTAGGTAATGTAGGTTTATTCGGAGCTATAGCTTTTCTTCTTGGTTTTTCTAGTTCAAAATTTCCAGTATCTATTAAATTCTCTTCTTGCCCTTTTTCTTGTTCTTCATCTAAGCCTATATCTGTTACTTCTTCGGCTGCAGAAGTTGCTAGTTTTGGTTTAGGAGCAAGCTGAGGTTTTGGTTCTTGTAATTGTCTTGGTTTAACTGTAGGTTTATCTCGTGTTTTTGGCTTGGGTTGAGAAGTTTCAGAGTCTAAACTAGGAGCTTTTACAGTTTCTTTCTGGGGTAGATTTTTTTTAGATACAATAGTAGGCTTTTGAATCCTCGGTTTTTCAGTAGTTTTTTCCTCTGTATCTTTCTTTCTTTTACTTTCTTGCTTTGGTTTTCTATTTTTTTGATTTGGCTTGGTAGTGTTAGTATTTCCTGGACTGCGATTCAGGTTAGGAGGTTCTGGTCTTGCTGGTGGGCTAACTAAGCTTGGTACTTCTGCTGTAGGCTTTTCCACATTATTTTCAGAACCAAGGTTATTTTTCGATGGCCGATTTGGCCGTTTCTCTATACTATTACTTCCTTTTTCAGACCTAGATTTACTTTTTTCAGCCTCGGATTCCATAGCTGAATTTTCTTTTGGCCTATCAACTGGTTGAACTTGATTATCTAATAATGATTGTGATTGTTTGGGAGGAGTTGCCACTAATTGAACGTTATTATTTTGTTTTTGTGTTTTGCTTTGATTTTTTAGTTGAGATTTTTCTTCTAATGGTTTTGGTTTGCGTATTTCGAGTATCTGCTGTTTTTTCGATTCGTTATGATTAGAATCTGACTCTAGGTTTTGATTGCTATTCTTTTCTGGACTAGCAGACTTACTAGGAGAGTGGGGTAAGTTTTCTGCTGTTGTGCGAATTAGTTCTGCTTCTGATTCTGTAATCGTGCTACTGTGACTCTTCGCTGATATGTTGAGCCTTTGGCAAACTGCTAAGATATCTTTGTTTTCCAAATTCAATTCCTTTGATAATTCGTAAATTCTTACTTTTCCGTTGTTCATCCACTCTAACCTCTCTATTACCAATTTATTTTTACATTGCCATAATTATTGATTTAATAACTACACTACAATCATACTAGACTTATGCTTAGTTTTTTCACTAAAAAGTTTTTTTCAATTTTAACTGTAGCAATTTTGGCACTTTTGAGTACCTTTTAGCTTAAGTTTATCTAGAAAATAATCGTTATTATCAAAATTAATCAATTATTCACTTATATAGCAATCCTATTTTATTTGTGGTAAAAATCCTACTGCTTTTTAGGAAACAGGCAACAGGTAAGAGTTTCAGGTTTTTTATTTAGTTTTTGATTACCCGCAACCTATGTGCGGATTGCTATAGTAGTTTATATTTAAGATAATTGTTATACAAGTTAAGTTAACTTGCTTATTATATCTCTAATTATTTAAAGTTATAAATTGAAGTTTATCTTCTAATTTTTTTCTCCTGATTTACTGTATTTGCTACTAATAGAATATAATACCTAATTAAATTAAGGGTGTGAGTATTAAATTAGTTCCATTAAAATATTTGATTTTAAGTTAATGTTAAGTAGTAACCAAGTATCATTAATATGATATTTTTTTATGATTTCTATTATACCACTAATTAATCCGGGTAACATGATTGAATCTTAAATTTAGCTTAATATCCATTTTCATGTTGAGTGTAGTTTGATTTGTGGAATCACTGTGACTGATGATTTTTTTTGATTAGTATTGATCTTTATTTTCTGACATCAATATTTTCCTAATTATTTTTAGTTTAAGCATTCAGGTATTAGCTTTCTGCTTTCAGCAAACTGACTTTTCTTTTCCTTGCCTTTTCTTAGGAATGCTTTGCTTTTCTTTGCACATGAAAGGCACATGAAACGCAAAAAAGCGACTTTTATGCCTGAAAATGAAGTACCATTTCTAAAAATTTTATAGTATATCAAAAACAATAGCTGATAGCTGTTAGCTGAGGACTGAATACTTACTTTTTAGTTATCTCGCAATAGAGTTTAAATTATATCGGCAAAATTTAACTGCTAGAGAATATACAAACGGATAATAGTTTTCAATTGCTTTGATATATTCGTCTAGATTAGAGAAACTTCATAAATATGTCTATAAAAATATTTTAATTATGATCGGTAGTTTTGGGTACTAAGTTTTCCAATCGTTGCCACAGTGCTTGGTATATTGCTGGAGGTATGTGAACTTTGAGGGAACGTCCTAATTTATTTTTTTTATCTGCAATTTTTAAACATTCCATGTTTGGACAAATATAAGCAGAACGACCTTCTCCTTGATCCAATATTACAGTATTAGATTTTGAGAGTCGCACAACTCGCCAAAATTCTTGTTTAAGAGCAATTTTTTTACAGCTAATACACCGACGATAATTTGGTTTCATATTTTCCGTTTTATCGTTAATTTTTTTACTTAATTATTCAGTTTATTCTCAAAAAAATCAGTCAATCTAGTAATTCATCGCATATTATTATATGATTAGCAAAACAAATACCCAGATAATATCTTATTGATTAGCATAGTTGCTTAAAAGAAATATTTTCTGGGTCATAAATCCTAATTCTTTAATCGCCTCAAGGTTGATTAAATTAATTAATTAGATTAAGTCTGATTTTAGTTAACTAGCTCTATTCCTAAAATTATGATTATATCTAAGTTAATTCCACAGGATATTCAGTTTCATCAACTTCCAAACTATCATCTGAATTATCTAAATTATCTAAATTATTCTCTATATTTTCTAACTCTATTTCTTCCTCTAAGTTTTCCTCTTGTTCAGCTAATGCTTGGCGATGAGATACTTCAGCCGCAATTTTACTATCTTCTTCCGCGTGGTCATACTTAGCCGTATCCTTTATATCAATTTTCCAGCCAGTCAGACGAGCTGCTAAACGCACGTTCTGTCCCTCCTTACCTATGGCTAAACTAAGTTGATCCTCAGAGACTAAAATATGAGCCCTTCTTTCTTCTGGATCAATCAAACGAACTTCATCTACTCTAGCGGGACTAAGAGAATTTGCAATATAGATAGAAGGGTCTGGAGACCAGCGAATTACATCTATTTTCTCACCCCTTAATTCATTCACAACTACTTGAATTCTTGATCCCCTAGCACCAATGCAGGCCCCTACAGGATCGACATCTCTTTCTAGGGTATCTACTGCTATTTTAGTTCGAGGACCGACATATCGGGATGGTGGATTGGCCTCCCTCGCTACAGCTACAATTCTGACTATTTCATCTTCAATTTCTGGAACTTCATTTTCAAATAAATAAACTACTAAACCAGCATCAGCTCTGGAAACAAGTAACTGTGGCCCACGAGTTGAACCTTCACATACCCGCTTTAGGTAAACTTTAAATGTAGCATTAGCACGGTAGTTATCGTTAGGCAGTTGTTCTCGTTTGGGTAGTTCAGCGTCTACTTCTGGCCTACCAAAGCCACTACTTACCGCTAGGATAACTGATTGTCTTTCAAATCTTAGCACTTTGGCTTGAAGAACTTCTCCTTCTAAGTCTTGGAATTCTTCTTGAACCATCTTGCGCTGCTGATCTCGTAGCTTTTGAGATAAAACTTGTTTAGTTTGGATAGCAGCCATCCGACCTAATTCATTTTTATCGGGTGTAACGTCTAAGAATACTGTGTCATTTAACTGTGCTTCTGGAGCTACTTCTATAACTTCTTGTAGAGCTATATGATGGTCTGGATTGGTTACTTCTTCAACAATAGTTTTTGTTGCTAAGACGCGATAACCTTCTTCTTCGACATCCAATTCTACTTCAAAGTTTTCAAAATAATCATCTGTAAAATGAATTCCATCTAGACGTTGAGTACGTCGGTAACGTTCATATCCTTTTAATAATGCTTCTCTTAAGGCTGTTTCAACTGACTGTTTTGGTAAATTACGTTCTTTACTAATACCTTCGATCATGTCCTTAAGTCCGGGCAAACTAACCATTGACATAATTTTTTATCCTCTAAATTTTATTAAATTATAGTTATTGGGGGGAATTGATTTAAAACTTTGTATGCTTAGTCAAAGCTGGGAAAATAGACTACATATTTACAAAGTTTCAACAGCATTTGTGTTAAGATTAAATTTGATTTTTGCTCAACTTTTTGTCTGGATACTATCTCTTAATTAAAATATTATTAGGGTAAATAAAAACTAATTTCAGAGATATTTTAGATATGGTAAATACAAGTCATAAAATAATTATTGATGACTTTTTTTTGATTTACAGTTTCTATTTTTTTAGGGAATTAACCAACATAAATAATTAGACTATTTTAATTTGATAGAGTTATGATAGGTTGTACAAATTATCAAACAAAAAATCAAAAGCATAATATTTTTGAGTTTTCTTTAATTCTTACTTTCCTTCTTGTAGTTCAACGGTACTAATGAGAGTTCTAGGAATACTTACTTTTCTGCCTTTTTGGTTGATGTAAACTGTTGTTTCATCGCGACTAAGTAGTTGTCCACTCCATTTATTTTTACTTTTATAGGGTTCACAGGTGTGGACAGTTACACTAAACCCTTTAAATGCAATAAAGTCTCGATCATTATCCAAAAATTTAGAAATACCTGGACTGGATATTTCTAGCAGATATGGTTCAGGAATCATATCTACTGTATCTAGTTGTTCTTCAATAGCATGACTCATTCGTTCACAGTCATCTAAACTTGTGTCTTGATGAGGGTGCCGAATGTCTAATCTCAGAACAGGTGGATGGTGGTTTGTATGAAATACTGCTCCTACTAATTCCAATCCTAAAGATTCGGCAATAGGAGTAGCAAATTTGATAATTTGTGGTACTAATGGGTGGCTCATGGGACAAATGCAACAAAAAAAGTGGGCTTTACCCACTCACCGTTGACAATTTTTAATGTTCAACTTCTGCTTTCTGACTCTCTTTTTACCTCACTATCAGTTAGCAAGGTTGATGAGCGATGAAGTACCGAACAATAAAGAGCGTTTTCTGTAACTGCTCCTGATTAAATGGCCAATACCTCAAGACTCTAAAGTATTTTGGTCTGAGGATGGCTCTACAGGATAATTTTTTACACAGGTTTGATTATCGCCTTTGATTCTGGTATTTAAGCATTAAATTACATTATAGCATAATCAATATCTATGGTTCATCTTAACTACTTTTATTTTGAGGCCGCAAAACATACTTTATGGAGTGGTACTTCTCATAGATTTAGTTTAGACTTATTCAGTTAAGTTATTCTGAATTATTTAGACTTTCAGGTTATCAGAGATTGAATCTATTAGGAAATATAAATTAAGGATATAGGGAAAAATTAACTGGGAATAGGGAATAGGAAGGAAGAAATTCTTGCTAACTATTTGCTATTTAAAAATGTCAGAATATATTTGATTAATTGATAATGAATAATTAGGGTTTGCGTATGGAAAATCTTTTTCTTGAGGTAGGGATTAGGGAGTAGTGAAGAGTCGGGAGTTAGAGGAGTTAGAGGAGTTATAAGTTATATAGAAGTTGCTTGACAGAATAAAAATAAGTAATTTTTCTGCCATATTTACTGCTAAATTCTCACTTTTTTCCCTCTATATACCTGAAAAATTGATACTTTTCCCGGAATGAAAATTGATCCAAATTTTATCTGTCAATCCTTTGATATTTCATCAGCAGAGCAATAATTATCTATGGTTAAAATCTTAACGGAATTGATCATCGGGAAATATAGTTGCTTTGTTTCTGTTTATAGCGGTTTTCACAAAGGTAGACTACAGACAAATATAAGTATGTTTGAATTTAGATAAGTTACAGACTTGATAGCTGTATTCTATGTTAATGAAAACCGCTATAAAAGGAGAAGCTTTAAACAGAATTGATTAATTATGAATTATCAATTGATAATTAACACCTCTGTAATCTACCAGATTTTTATCCTTTAAATTGTTACGAAGTGTTGGATTTTAGTTACTATAGCAATCCTAAATAGGTCATAACAAATCAAAAAGGAAATAAAAAAACTGAAACTCCCACCTGTTGCTTATTGCCTGTTGCCTGTTGCTTAAAAAGCAGTAATATTTTTGACAGGAATAAAATAGGATTGCTATATTATCTTGCTTAATATTTACTTGACAATTTCCCCGAAAAATTAAAGTATAAAACCTCTAAATTCATGAATTCAAAAATTACTTTTAGTCAATCTTATTCTTGAGAATAAGAGTTAATTATAGGGTTGATTAAGAAGCATGAGGTACAGTTGTTTTTCTGATTTGCTATTCCCCATTACCCAATTATTAATTATTAATTATTAATTATTAATTATTAATTATTAAATAATTCTGGTTTAAAGCCTCCCCTTGGATAGGGGAAAAAAAGATATGATATTTCCAGATATTCAATCAAGAACGGTTTTAACCAGAGGTAATTATCAATTATCCATTATCAATTATCAATTAATGAACCCATCTTCCC
>JBFRWR010000505.1:0-32375 GCA_051439685.1 Trichodesmium sp. | reverse complement strand
CAAAAGTCAAAAGGCAAAAGTGAAGACGCTCTAGAACGTCCGTTGCATTTATTAACGTTGTCAGCAAAAACAGAAAAAGCTCTGCAAGAGTTAGCTAGTAATTATGAGAATTATCTCACAACTCATCCAGAATTAAAATTAGCAGATATTTGTTATACAGCTAATACAGGACGTACCCACTTCAAACATAGACTAGCAGTTGTTGCTTCCAAGCAACAAGAGTTACTTGAAAAACTCCAACAGTACAAACCGGGAAATAACTTACCAGGGATATTCTCAGCAAAACTACGTCACAACATCGCTGCACCTAAGATAGCCTTCATATTCACAGGTGAAAATTCCCAGTATCTCAACATGGGGCAACAACTTTATGAAACTCAACCGACTTTTCGTCAAGCCTTAGATAAATGCGACGATATTCTACGTCCTTATCTAGAAAATCCACTATTGGAATTTATATATCCTGAAAAGCTACAAAAGTCAAGTTCTGATTTATTAGACGAAAGTACCTATAGTCAACCAGCCCTATTTTCCATAGAATATGCTTGGGCACAGTTATGGGAATCATGGGGTATTAAGCCAGATGTGCTTTTAGGTCAAAATGTCGGTGAATATGTAGCAGCTTGTGTAGCAGGAGTCTTTAGTTTAGAAGAGGCTCTCAAATTCGTTGCTACTAGGAGCAGGTTAATGCAGCAACAGAGAAATAGTGATGTAGTTCTTGATACAGAACTGAAAACTATAGCACAAGATATCGCCTACAGTCAGCCTCAAATACCAATAATTTCTCATGTTACTGGCCAAAAATTAGGTAATGAAATTACTTCACCTGAATATTGGGTGAATCATTCCTGGGAATCTATCTCCTTGACTCAGGGTATGGAAACTTTAAATCAGGAAGGTTATGAAATATTCTTAGAAATTGGAATTTCTAGAGCCTGGGAAATCAAGCCCCTAAAGGAGAGCCAGCTTGTACTTGCACCTGAAACAGAATGGGAAGAAATATTAGAAACTATAGCAAAACTATATATTAAAGGAGTAAATGTTGATTGGTCTGGATTTGATAAAGATTATATTCGTGAGAAAGTAGCACTTCCTACTTATCCGTTTCAAAGACAACGTTATTGGATTGAAACTTCTCAAAAAGAGGAGTCTAAAAATATTCACGAAAGTGACTCAAGCTTGATTGTTAGCCTGTTAAACAAAGGTGATATAGAGGAATTAACTAAGGAATTGAACAAAGATCAACAGTTAACAGAAGATCAACAGAAGTTGTTGCCTCAACTGCTAAATACCTTAATTAATCGACATCAAAATTATCTTAAATATTCAGATAAGTCAACCGGGATTTTACAACAATTGGAGAAAACTCCAAACAAAGACCGTCAAGAGTTAATGCTCAAATACTTGCAAGATGTAGTAGATAAAATATTAGGATTAGATAAACCTCAGAATATAGATATAAACTTGGGGTTCGTCGATCTGGGTTTAAATTACTCCATGATGCTTGATTTAAAAGAAAAATTGCAAACAACTTTTGGTTGTAATATTTCAGTATCAACATTGCTAGAGTATTTTAATATTGAGCAGTTATCTAATTATTTAATTGGCCAGATTTATGGAGGAGAATTAGAGGAAAAAAATGAGACTTCAGACTTGACAAATAAAAATCAACAAATTACTGTTGATAATGAAATTAAACCGCTATACGAAGAGGCGATCGCCACTGCTATTCAGGAAACAGAATTGGCCAAGGCCATTGAAGACGAACTGAAAGAAATTACACTTCTACTTAATAATGAAGGGGACTAAAATGACAAATGCTTCAGAGAAAGAACAACCAGTTGTTTCTTCCCAACAAGTGCTTCAAACTATCAAAGAAATGCGCAATAGACTTGAAGCAGTTAACAAAGAAAAAACTGAACCGATTGCTATTGTTGGAGTCGGATGTCGATTTCCTGGAAATGCTAACGATCCAGCTTCATTCTGGCACTTATTACATGAAGGGATAGATGCTGTAGGTGAAGTACCATCGGGTCGTTGGGATGTTGATGCTTACTACGACCCCAACCCCGACACACCAGGGAAAACCTACACTAAACAAGGAGGGTATATTCAGGAAGTAGATCGCTTCGATCCCTTATTCTTTGGCATTTCTCCTAGAGAAGCAGTTAGTTTAGATCCTCAACAAAGACTACTGTTAGAAGTTACTTGGGAAGCATTAGAAAATGCTGGTATTGCACCTACTAATTTGAGAAACAGTAAAACAGGTGTATATGTGGGTATTTGTACTGATGACTATGGCCAAAGGGGTATGACTTGGGAAAATATCTCTTTGATCAATGCCCACTCTGGTACAGGGAATGCCCGCAGTATGGCAGTTGGTCGCCTTTCTCACCTACTGGGTTTACAAGGGCCAAATATCCAGTTAGATACAGCCTGCTCTTCCTCTCTGGTAACTGTGCATTTAGCTTGCCAAAGTTTGCGTTTAAAGGAGAGTAATTTAGCGATCGCTGGCGGGGTAAATTTAATTCTCTGGCCAGTCGGTACTATTGGTCGTTGTCAGTTGAAAGCAGTCGCCCCTGATGGTCGCTGCAAAACCTTTGATGCTGCCGGAGATGGTTATGGTCAGGGAGAAGGATGTGGCATGATTGTCCTGAAACGTCTTTCTGATGCTATGGCTGATGGGGATAGAGTTTTAGCAGTGATTCGAGGATCGGCAGTTAACCATGATGGACCTAGTAGTGGTCTGACTGTTCCCAACAAAATGGCTCAGAAAGAACTAATTCAGGAAGCACTGCAAAATGCGAAAGTTGAGCCAAGTCAGGTAAGTTATGTGGAAGCTCATGGTACGGGTACACCCTTGGGCGATCCCATTGAGTTAGAGTCTTTGGCAGCAGTTTATGGCAAAGACCGCCCCATCAATCAACCCTTAGTAGTGGGTTCAGTCAAAACCAATATTGGGCATTTGGAAGCAGCAGCAGGAGCATCAGCTCTGATTAAAGTGGTTTTATCCCTTCAAAATCAAGAAATACCACCCCACTTACACCTAGAAAATCCTAATCCCCACATTCCATGGCATCAACTGCCGATAGTAGTCCCCACTGCACCTACTCCATGGCAACGAGGCGAACAACCAAGGATAGCCGGGATAAGTTCTTTTGGTATTAGTGGTACGAATGCTCATATCATTCTAGAAGAAGCACCTCAGTTAACAGCCAAAGATGGAGATTTTTTAGAGCGGCCTTTGCATTTATTAACTCTGTCGGCAAAGACAGAAAAAGCACTAGCAGAGTTGGTGAGTAATTATCAAAACGATATAGAAAATAATGTAGGGACGTTTCATGGAACGTCCTTGCCAGATATTTGTTACACGGGAAATACAGGACGCTCCCATTTTAATCATCGACTAGCGGTGATTGCTGCTGATAAAACTGAACTATCAAAAAAACTGAGCGATCGCTTGGCCGGAAAAGAAGTAGCAGGAATATTTTCTGCCCACCTTCCTAACATCACAACTTCACCTAAAGTAGCATTTTTATTTACTGGTCAGGGTTCTCAGTATGTCAATATGGGAAGACAACTGTATGAAACTCAACCTGTTTTCCGTCAAACTCTAGACCAATGCAACCAAATTTTGAGTTCATTTTTAGAGAAGCCTTTGTTAGATGTTCTCTATTCTGATGCAGAAAATGGGAAAGAAAATTCTTTACTAGACCAAACTGCTTACACTCAACCTGCCCTATTTTCCATTGAATACGCATTAGCTCAATTATGGCAATCTTGGGGTGTGAAAGCAGATGTAGCAATGGGTCATAGTGTAGGAGAATATGTTGCAGCTTGTATTGCGGGAGTATTCAGTCTAGAAGACGCTTTGAAACTGATTGCAACTAGGGGACAGTTAATGCAGGAGTTGCCTAGTGGTGGGGAAATGGTTTCTGTGTTAGCATCAGAATCTTTGGTAAGTGAGGTAATAGCACCCTACACTTCACAAGTAAATATAGCAGCAATAAATGGACCAGAGAGTATTGTTATTTCTGGTGTGGGTGAAGCGATCCAAGCTATTTGTGAGAGTTTGTCAGAAAAGGGTATCAGGACAAAACCCCTACAGGTATCCCATGGGTTCCACTCTCCACTAATGGAACCTATCCTAGAAAAATTTGCAGCAGTAGCAACAGAAGTTACCTATAATCAACCAGAAATTGACCTAATTTCCAATGTGAGTGGAAAACTAGCAACGTCAGAAATTGCTACTTCGGAATATTGGGTAAATCATATCCGTAAACCTGTGCGTTTTGCTCAGAGCATGGAAACACTTTACCAAGAAAACTATCAATTATTCTTGGAAGTTGGACCGAAACCAATACTATTGGGAATGGGTAAGCAATGTTTGCCAGAAGATGTGGGAAGTTGGCTACCTTCGTTACGTCCGAATAAAATCCCCCTCCCGTCCCCCTTGGAAAAGGGGAGGCCAGAGGATGCTCCGCTTTTGAACGATGATTGGCAACAGATTCTTAGCAGTTTAGGGCAACTGTACGCACAGGGAGTGAAAGTAGATTGGTCAGGGTTTGACCGCGACTATCCTCGTTCTAAAGTTACTCTCCCTACCTATCCGTTTCAAAGGCAACGTTATTGGCAAGAGGTCAAAGAAAACGGACATGCAGATGAAACCCTCTCAACTCCAATTGTTAAACTGCTCAATCAAGGGGAAACACAACAGTTAGTAGAGGAAATAGAATTAGCAGGGGAACTAACACAACAAGAACGACAAGTTTTACCAAAACTGCTCGAACTGCTGGTAAAACGACAGCAAAATTATCTTGAATTTAAAGGTGGAACTGTTCACGAGTATTATAATGCAGTTGCAACTTTGGGTCAAGTACAAGGTGGCAGTCAGGCAGATGGATTAGCAGAATCACCATATTTAACCTTTGGTCTATTTGCCGATAAAGTGCCTGATTTTTCCTGGATTAAATGTTTGACTGAACCGAATCAAGAAAAGAATCGTCAGATGATTTTTGAGTCTCAAAAAGATTTGAGACAATTATTGTTTGCCCAAGTCGATTTTTCAGCTTGTCAAAAAGTTTTAGATTTTGGTTGTGGATATGGTTCAGATTTGGTTCAGCTTGCTCAAAAATACGAACACCTGCAATTGAATGGATATACGATTTCTAGCGAACAAGCTAAATTTGGTAGCACAAGAGCCAGGGAAAGTCAACTGCAAGAGCGAGTAAAAATTTATAACCGAGATAGTGCCAAAGATGAGTTTCCTAATCATTACGATCTGGTATTTGGGTTTGAAGTTGCTCACCACATTTTGGATAAACAGGCGCTGTTTAACAATATTGGTAATCATTTGAATCAAAAGGGATATCTGGTGTTGGCAGATTTCATTTCTAACAGCGATCTGGCAATTGACCATGAAGAGACTTCCTCCTATTTCATTACCAAATCAGAATGGGTAGAACTTTTATCTCAACATCACCTCCAATTAGTGGCAGCAATAGATGTTAGTCCAGAAATATCTAACTTCTTGTACGATCCAGATTTTGAAGGACGCTTGGAACAGTTGTATCAAAGTAATCAGGATGAAAATGTACGTTCTGGATTCAAATCTTACTATCAGTTGGGTAAGGTTTTGAGTAAGGAAATCGCAAGTTATGTATTGTTAACAGCTCAAAAGCAAGAACAGTTATCAACTGAAAAAATTGCTGAGTGGAATCAAGAAATACTGTCTCAACTAACATCCTACTCCGAAGTAACACCTCAACGTTGGTTATATGAATTGGAATGGCAAGCTCAAAAGGCAAAAGACAAAGGGCAAAAAGCAAAACAGAACTTGTTGTTGTTTGCAGAAGATGATGCCGTAGCATCAGGATTAAGGGAAAAATTGGGAGATGGATGCGTCATAGTTTCTCCTGGTAAAACTTATCAGCAGATAGATGGGAAACACTACCAGATTAATCCGACTTCTCCTGAAGATTTTAAACATCTGTTGAATGAAACCAAGGATATACAAGGTATAGTTCATCTGTTGAGTCTGGCAACAAATAGCGATCGCCTAGAAACAGCTATAGAATATGGTTGTGCTAGTTTGTTACATTTGGTGCAAGCTTTGGTGGAAACAAAACCGCAGCAGATGCCAAATTTGTTGGTAGTTACTCAAGGTGCAATGGGTGTGGTAACTGACGAACCCGTACAAGTGCAACAAGCACCAGTTTGGGGATTAGGTCGAGTCATTACCCAGGAACATCCAGAAATGGAATGTCGGTTACTTGACTTAGAGACAAATACGAAAGCAGAAGACATAGTAGGAGTGTTGTACCAAGAACTGATGTCTCCAGAGGAAGAAAACCAGATAGCTTACCGTGAGGGAGAACGTCGGGTAGCTCGACTGGTAAGACGACAACAGCAAACAACGACAGAAGAAAAATCAGAGATTAATATTGTTGCAGAAGGCAGTTACCTAATTACTGGTGGCTTGGGTGCTTTGGGATTACAACTAGCTCAATGGTTAGTGGATAAAGGCGCTCAACATTTGGTACTTACCGGACGTCGCGCACCATCAGAGACAGCTAAACAGACTATTGCTCAACTAGAAAAAAGAGGCACAAAAGTATCTGTACTTTTAGGGGATGTTTCTGTAGAGCAAGATGTAGCAGCTATGATTGAGAAAATTCAGACATCTTTAGCACCATTACATGGCTTGATTCATGCAGCAGGTGTTTTGGATGATGGAGTCTTACAACAGATGAACTGGGAACGGTTTACTAAAGTCATGGCTCCCAAAGTTAAAGGTGCTTGGTATCTCCATCAGTTTACTCAAGATTTGCCATTAGATTTCTTTGTTTGTTTCTCTTCGGCAGCATCCTTACTGGGTTCTACTGGTCAAGGTAACTATGCAGCAGCTAACGCCTTTATGGATGGTTTGGTTTATCATCGCCGAGCATTAGGTTTGCCAGGATTGAGTGTTAACTGGGCAGCTTGGGGAGAAGGAGGTATGGCAGCTCGTTTGGCAAGTCAGTTCCAAAGTCGGATTCGCTCTTTAGGTATGAGTAGTATTCCACCAGAACAGGGATTAGAAGTTTTGACTCAGTTGTTGGCAGAGTCAGCGACTCAAGTGGGAGTTATACCTATTAATTGGTCTCAGTTTGTGGCGCAACTGCCTGCGGGGATGACAATGCCTGTGTTGTCAGAGTTTATGAGTTCCCAGTCTGTCGAAGTAGAAACCAAGAGTAACGAATTTTTGATGGAACTCCAGAAAGCAAAATCCAATGATCGCCCACAGATAATGACAAATTATCTCCAAGGTGTGGTAGGTAAGTTACTTGGTTTTTCAGAATCTCAACTGCCAGACACGGAGTTAGGCTTTTTTGATATGGGAATGGATTCTTTGTTGTCTTTGGAACTCAGGAATTTGCTACAAAAGAGTTTTGGTTGTTCGGTGTCTTCTACAGTCTTGTTTGAATATACAAATATTGAAGCTCTAGCTGAGTATTTAGTTACTGAGGTTTTGGTAGAAGAATTAGAAACAACAGTTAAGACTTCAGACAAAGATCGGCCGGAAACACCAGGCATCGATGAGGAGGAAGTGACAGATGCGATCGCGCAGAAGTTCCAACAAATACAAAATCTACTTAATAATAACTAAGAAAGAGATCAACTAGAGTTGGTTCGTTAATGTAGGGGCAAATAATTGTTTGCTCCTACAATTTATTATCTATACCTAAGAGCAATTTATCTAAACTTTATGGAACAACAGTCACTTTCATCTGAACAATTATTTAAGCTTTTAGAGCAAGTTCATAATAAGCTGGAAACAGTCGATAGAGAAAAAACAGAACCCATTGCCATTATTGGAGTCGGTTGCAGATTTCCTGGTAACGCCAATGACTCTGATTCATTCTGGAATTTATTGCACGAGGGTATTGATGCAGTGACAGAAATACCATCAGACCGCTGGGATATTGATAGTTACTACGATCCAGACCCAGAATCCCCCTTAGCAGCTTATACCAAACATGGCAGTTTCATTCAACAAGTTGATCGATTTGACCCAAGTTTTTTTGGTATTTCTCCCAGAGAAGCAGTAAGTTTGGACCCCCAACAAAGACTCTTACTGGAAGTTACCTGGGAAGCATTAGAAAACGCTGGAGTTGCACCCAATAATCTGAGAAATAGTAAAACAGGTTTATATGTGGGAATTTGTACCGACGACTATACATCAATCCAGCTCGCTACCGGAACGGCAAAAATAGTTACCCAAATTCTTAACCAATCTTCTAGAAACGATGAGAATACCGTTTCTGCCGATGCCTACTCTAGTCTAGGTAACTCTCGCAGCATGGCAGTCGGTCGTATTTCGCACCTACTTGGTTTACAAGGACCAAATATCCAGTTAGATACAGCCTGTTCGTCGTCTCTGGTCGCGACGCATCTGGCGTGCCAGAGTCTACGTTTAAAAGAATCTAACCTAGCTCTGGTAGGTGGAGTAAATTTGATTTTATCTCCAGGAAATACGATCGCTCGTTCTAAAATTAGAGCGCTAGCTCCTGATGGTCGCTGCAAAACTTTTGACGCATCCGCAGATGGTTACGGGCAGGGAGAAGGATGCGGAGTTGTTGTACTCAAACGCCTTTCTGATGCTATGGCGGATGGAGATAGAGTTTTAGCAATGATTCGAGGTTCAGCTATTAACCATGATGGGCCGAGCAGTGGTTTGACTGTTCCCAATAAAAAAGCACAGAAAGAAGTCATACAACAAGCTCTGCAAAATGCCAGAGTAGAACCCCATCAGGTGAGCTATGTAGAAGCCCATGGAACAGGAACAACTCTGGGCGACCCTATAGAATTAGAAGCTTTAGCAGCAATTTATGGGAAAAAACGTCCTCAAAATGAACCGCTGATAGTAGGTTCGGTGAAAACTAATTTCGGGCATTTAGAAGCCGCAGCAGGAGTTTCATCTTTAATTAAAGTGGCGTTGGCACTTCATCATCAGGAAATACCGCCTCACTTACATTTTAATAAACCTAATCCTTACATACCTTGGGATAATATTCCTGTTCAGATTCCGACTTCTGGAATACCCTGGGAACAGGGGAAGCAACCCCGAATGGCAGGAGTAAGTTCTTTTGGTATGAGTGGTAGCAATGTTCATGCAATCTTAGAATCAGCTCCTATTCAAGTCAAAAGCGCGAAGCGTTGCGAGGGAAGTGAAGCAATCTCAAAGTCAAAAGTTAAAAGTGAAGATAGTTTAGAACGTCCGGTTCATTTATTAACATTGTCGGCAAAAACTGAATCTGCTCTGGAAGATTTGGCAAAACGTTATTTTGAGTATTTAGAAAATAATGTAGAAACGTCTTTAGCAGACATTTGTTATACTGCAAATGTGGGGCGCTCTCATTTTCAACATCGTCTCGCTGTATTAGCAACTTCGGGGAATGAACTGAGAGAGAAATTAGGAAATTTTCTAACTGAAAATGAAGTAGTCGGTTTGTTTTCTAGCGAACTTCCGAAGAGTAGTCGTCAACCTAAAATTGCTTTTTTATTCACTGGTCAGGGTTCTCAGTATGCACGGATGGGATGGGAGTTATATCAAACCCAACCTACTTTTCGGAGTGCTTTAGAGGAATGCGACAAAATTCTGCAACCTTACCTAGAACAATCTCTGTTAGAAGTTATTTTGGGGAATGCTTCTCTACTTGACCAAACTGCATATACTCAACCTGCTCTATTTTCTCTGGAATATGCTCTAGTGCAGTTATGGAAATCTTGGGGGATAGAGCCAAATGTTGTCATGGGGCACAGTGTTGGGGAATATGTGGCAGCAACTATAGCGGGAGTATTTAGTCTTGAAGATGGTCTGAAATTAATTGCCACTAGGGGAAAATTAATGCAACAGTTACCCGATGGTGGAGAGATGATGTCAATTTTAGCTTCAGAATCTCTAGTGAAAAAAGCGATCGCTCCCTACAGTTCAGAAGTTGCTATTGCTGCGATTAATGCTCCTGAAAGTATTGTTATTTCTGGAAAAACTGTAGCTATTGGGAAAATTGATAGCGATCTAGAATCTCAAGGTGTCAAAACCAAACGTTTACAAGTATCCCATGCTTTCCATTCTCCACTTATGGAACCCATGATCACCGAGTTTGAGGCGATCGCTCGAAAAATAACCTACGAGCAACCTCAAATTCCTTTAATCTCAAATATTTCTGGAAAATTAGCTGATGCAAGCATTGCCACAGCGAAATATTGGGTGAATCATGTCAGAAAACCAGTGCGGTTTGCTCAGAGTATGGAAACTTTGCATCAACAAGGTTATACAGTTTTTCTAGAAATCGGACCGAAACCAATATTATTAGGAATGGGGCGTCAATGTTTGCCGGAAGAGCAAAAAATATGGTTGCCTTCTTTGCGTCCGTCGAAGTCGGAATGGGAACAAATGCTTTCTAGTTTGGCAGAGTTGTATTTGCAGGGAGGAAAGGTAGACTGGTTGGGATTCGAGCGAGATTATGTTCGTCGCAAAGTAACATTGCCGACTTATCCATTCCAACGACAACGGTATTGGGTGGAAACTATTCAAGATATAGAACAACTTGCCAATAATACTGTCGATAATCTTAACGATCCTCTAATTAATTTACTAGATAGAGGAAATACTCAAGAGTTAGTTAAAAAATTAGAAAATACTGGTAATTTGTCCCCGGAACAGTTAAAATTATTGCCAGATTTATTAACATTATTATCTCAAGAATATCAAGAAAAATTAGCTTATTTTAAAATTAGAGATTGGTTTTATAAAATTCAATGGCAACTCCTAGAAAATAGCAGTAAAAAATTAGTTAAAGAACCAGAAAATTGGTTGATTTTTGCCGATTCAACTGGAGTAGGGGAGTCTATAGCAATTCAATTACAGCAACAAGGTAATGAATGTACCTTAGTTTATCAAGGAGAAAAATATCAAAGCGATCGCCAGGGAAATGATCGAATTAATCCATCCAATATTCAGGAATTTGAACAACTATATCAAACAATTATTAGCACTAATAAACTTCCCTTAAAAAAAGTTATTCATCTCTGGAGTTTAGACTCTGCTTCTCCAGTAAATTTAACAACAAAAACTCTAGAAGAAACACAGTTATTAGGATGTGGTAGCGTACTGCACTTATTACAAAGTTTAGTCAAAAATGTTAAATCAAATCCACCTAATATTTGGCTAATTACCAGGGGTACTCAACCCATATTATCAGAAACAGAAAAATTAACAGTCGCAACATCGCCCTTGTGGGGATTAGGTCGAACTATCGCTTTTGAACATCCAGAGTTCTGGGGTGGCTTGATAGATTTAGACTTTGAGACTTCCGAAGATGAAGCAGAAATAATATTGCAACAGATAACAGACACTCAAAAAGAAGACCACCTAGCAGTTCGCTCTCAGAAAATATATACTTCTCGTTTAGTCAAACAGTCTTTCCCAAAATCTCAACCTCTTGTGTTGCTATCTGATGCCACATACTTAATTACTGGAGGATTAGGAGCGCTTGGTTTACAAACAGCAGAATGGATGGCAGAAAAAGGAGCTAGACATATAGCTTTAATCGGTCGCAGTCAACCCTCCGAAACAGCAAAACAAAAAATTCAATCTTTAGAAAAACAGGGCGTTCATGTCACAGTTTTCTCAGCAGATATTTCCATCGCAGCAGATGTAGTTAATATCCTAGAGCAGATTCAGAAAGCACCACTGCGAGGTATCATTCATGCAGCCGGAGTTTTGGATGATGGCATACTCCAGCAAATGAGTTGGGAAAGGTTTACCAAAGTCATGTCACCTAAAGTCATGGGTGCTTGGAATCTACATAATCTCACTCAAAATTTATCCCTAGACTTTTTTGTTTGCTTCTCGTCTATGTCTTCCCTGTTAGGTTCCCCTGGTCAAGGAAACTATTCTGCTGCCAATGCTTTTATGGATAGTTTAGCCTATTATCGTCAAAATATGGGATTACCAGGGTTGAGTATTAATTGGGGAGCATGGTCTGAAAGTGGAATGGCAACTCGTGTCGCCAGTCAGTATCAAAATAGGATGAAAACAGCGGGGATAGATTCTATTTCTCCAGAGCAAGGAATGCAAGTCTTAGAACAACTTTTACAAACTCAGTCTATAACACAGGTAGGAGTATTACCCGCAGATTGGTCTGTGTTGGCAAAACAATCGACTTTAAAAAATTCAAGTTCTTTACTTTGGGAACTTTTGCAACAGGAAACAATACCAGAAAAGTTAGAGGAACAAATTTTAGACAAATGGAAAGCAGCACCCACAAATGAACGCCAAGAGATATTGAGAACTTACATTCAATCTTTAGTAGCAAAAAGTATGGGAATCAACTCATCAGAAATTCCTACTGACACTAATCTCATAGAACTGGGTATGGATTCATTAATGAGTATGGAAGTTGTCAATCAACTCAGTCGTGACCTCAATTTTATCATCTATCCCAGAGAATTTTACGAACGACCAAAAATCAACTCCCTAACTGAATATCTGAGTGCAGAGCTGCATAATAATGATGTTGCTCATCAACCTTCTACAAAAAGTATAGAAATGGATGTTGCTCATCAACCTTCTGCAAAAAGTATAGAAATCTTTGAAAGTCAATCTAGTTCTTATCCTGCACCTTTAGTTTCAAGTGCAGAACGTCTTCCTGGTATTATTTTCATTCTATCCAGTCCGCGCTCTGGTTCAACTTTACTCAGGGTAATGTTAGCTGGTCATTCCTCCCTATTTTCACCACCGGAGTTAAATATTTTACCATTTAACACTATGAAGGAGCGACAGGAACAACTTAACGCTTCTTACTTGGGTGAAGGATTACAAAAAGCGTTCATGGAAATTCAAAATCTGGATGCAGCAGCTAGTCAAACTTTAATTCAAGATTTGGAGTCACAGAATTTATCTATTCAGCAGATATATGCAATGCTACAGGAAAATATAGCACCACGTTTGCTAGTAGATAAATCTCCTGCTTATGCGATTGATAAAACAATTTTAGAACGAGCAGAAGCTATATTTGCTAACTCCAAATACATTCATCTGGTTCGCCATCCCTACTCAGTCATTGAATCATTTGTGCGGATGCGGATGCAAAAACTGGCTGGGTTGGGAGATGAAAATCCTTACCACATAGCGGAACAAGTATGGGTGAAAAGTAACCAAAATATTCTAGATTTTTTGAGTGGGTTAGACTCAGAGCGTCATCATCAAATTCATTATGAGCAATTAGTGAAGGAACCAGAACAAGTGGTATCCAAATTATGCGACTTTCTGAATATTGATTTTGAGTCAGAACTTTTACAACCTTATCAAGGCGATCGGATGACGGAAGGCGTTCATCAATCTTCATTATCCATCAGTGACCCCAACTTTCTCCAACACAAGACTATTGAGGGTAACTTAGCAGACAAATGGAAAACGATTCAACTACCGCATATGTTGGGATTAGAAGCTCAAAATATAGCGAACCAACTCAATTATGAATTACCTAGTACCAAGCAACAGCAAGATATTCCAGTTTCTGTAACTCCCTCAACAAAGCAGCTAACTAGGTCGGAAAAATTTATAGAGTTCCGAGGAAATCAGATTTGTTTGTCTAGTTGGGGTTCTCCAAATGCTCCTATAGTTTTATGTATTCACGGCCTTTTGGAACAGGGATTAGCTTGGCAAGAAGTAGCTCTTCCCCTAGCAGCAAAGGGTTATCGGGTGGTAGCTCCCGATCTATTTGGTCATGGATGTTCTTCTCATTTGGAAATGGTAACTTCTTATAATTCACTGACATTTTTAGCTCAGATAGACAGAGTGATTCAGGAATTGTCTGAACAACCTTTGTTGTTAGTAGGTCACTCTATGGGAGCAATGTTAGCAGCAACGATCGCCAGCGTGCGACAGGAGAAAATCAAAAGGTTGGTTTTAGTAGAACTTCCGCTACCTGCTGATGAAAGCAAGCAAGAGTCTACGGTTAATCAACTTACAACTTGCTTAGAATATATTAATTCTACTCCTCAACACCCTACTTTCCCAGATGTGGCAACTGCTGCGAGAAGGTTACGTCAAGGTACACCAAGTCTGTCAGAAGAGTTTTCATACATTTTAGCTGAAAGAACGACAAAGCCAAAGCAAGGTGGAGTGTGTTGGAGTTGGGATGCTATTCTTCGTACTCGTTCTATTTTGAGTTTTAATAGTTTTCAGGGCGATCGCTCTCAATATTTGGCAATGCTGAAATCTATTCAAGTTCCTACTACCTTGGTATATGGAGATAATAGTAAATTAAATCGACCTGAAGATTTACAACAACAACAAATAGCGATGACTCAAGCAAAACAAGTTTTTCTTTCTGGAGGACATAACCTCCATATTGATGCTGCGAGTGCTTTGGCATCACTTATTTTAGCATCAAAATAAACAGTATATTTCAAAAATTTCAACTATAATCTTATTGATTTAATAAGGAGTCTAAAATGAAAAATCGGGAAAAATTTTTAGCAATCGAACTATTATGGGAAATTCCATTAGGATTGTTATCTTTAATCTTTTTTAAAAGTGTAAGATTATCGCTCCGTACTCTTGTGAGTATGACTACTAACTCCAACAAAAAAAAGGTTGATAAATGGCTAGTTTTTTCTGAGGAACTGTTAAAAAAGCCTCTAGTATTATCATCTCTTTTAACTACTGGTCCTCGATGGAATCCCCATGTTATTGCTGCAGGTGCCGGACCTTTTGCCTTAAAAGAATCATTAGCAATAGAAATCAGTTCTTGTGTGGCTTCAGCTCAATTATGGAGTATAGGTATCTATAAATTTCCTGAAGCAAAAGCTGTCAAATATATAGCCTCTGATAGCTCAAATTTACAGGAACAATGGCATGAATTAAAACTGGAACCTGGAAAGTATACTTTAGGGTTAAGATATTATAACTGGTACGATCAAGTAAGCTTACCAGGGATTAATGTTGATGGTAATTTAATCATTAACAGTGAATCAGTTGATGGTAATAATGTCAACAATTATTTTGACAATTTAATAGAACGAGACAATACTTTTTACAGATTTCTTAATTACTATATATTTACTCTCCTACTTTGCCAGAAATGGTTGCCTCAAGAATGGGTGAGAAAGGAATATTTACCTGTGGGAGATCCTAACAATGAGTTTTTCTATGGATTTATTTATAAAGATTACTCTTTAAGTTTGAAATTAAATTCTTTATTACTGGCTAATTATGATGTCTATTTAACAATATATAATCGTTCTAGTCTGCCGATTATCTACTCTCAAATTAATACCGAAAAATACACAACTTCTACAATGGCAACAGATAGTTTTTATTTGTTAAGACTGCGTTATAATTGCAATTTGGGCAACAAATTATTCGAGCAAAATTGGATTAGTGCGGAGCTTTTATAAAATGATATTTCGTCTTCCCCTACTTTCGTAATTGTTATCTAATTGTGGAAACTAAGCTATAATAACAAACTTATCTAATTCCCAAACTCCTTACGCTCCAGGATATTTGCACAAGCTAATAACACCTGGAAAGTTAATCCTCCAGCAATTAATATCCCTACCCACTCCAAGTATGGAATGTAAGGCAACTGTCTCACAAGTTCATCAACAACTTCAACATTAATCGGTTGAATAATCTCAAAATATTGCTGATAGAGGAATACATACAATGTTCCCAACCCACCTATCAGCAATACAGATGACAAAGTACGCAAAATCACTGCCAACGACAAAGCAAACTTGTTAACTGTTAACTCAAAAGGTATGGTTCGCTGTCGGACTTGAGGTAGAATCAGATCGTTATACTCAGCAAAAGTTTCCGACAATTTATTCATTGATGCCATCATACTCTCAGGGCGCAGATTTTGAATTAAAGCACGACGCCCTGATTCTTTATTATACTTTTTGCTAACCTTGAAGTAATCGAAATCTGGCAACAAATATTGTAGGGAACCATCTAACGTTAAAAGAGACCGACTAACTTTTAGAAAAGACCAGTTACTGGGGATACCATATTTAATTAAAACTTGAGAAAATTCGGCTGTAGCTCCACCCAGGGATTTTTCCTTGTATGATAACCCCTTAAGTCCTGAGTTTGCTGCCCAAGTCTGAGTTGCTTGTGCTATCTCTACCCGTACTTTAGAAATATTTACCTTGGGTACATCGACAGCAAACCGTATAACATAGTCAGCAGCTTTGGCAAAATCTCCTTCTGTTAAAGCATTATTATATTTCAAATAGGTCGTTCTCAATTCTTTGTCTAGAGAACCTGTACTTCCTAAGTCAATTAGCACAAACTTGCTCTTACGCAACAAAATAATGTTACCTGGATGTAAGTCACCATGATAGAGATTATCTTCATATATTTGTCGCAATAATGATAAGTATAAGCCTTCCCCTACCTTTTTAGGGTCTACATCATTTTCGTCTTCCCATCTTCTGGCCTTAGCGCGATCGCGTTGATAAGTCTTAATATAATCTGACATTAACACACCATCGATAAATTCCATTACCAAAACTCGACGTTTAGAGTATTTATCATAAACTTTCGGAGCATATATCTTGTGTGCTTTAAGTGTTTTTTTCATCCGACGAATACTGGCTGCTTCATAACGGAAATCTAATTCTTCTCTAAAAGTATTCTCCAGTTCCGCAATAGCTTCATCTAAACGTAAATAACTACCAATATTCAGAGATATCAACAAATTGACAAAAATCTTAATCAGATCCAAATCTCGTTTAAAAGCATCTGCTAAACCAGGACGCTGAACTTTGACCACCACAGGAATTAGCTTTTTCCCCTTCCGTAAAACTGCTTTATGAACTTGAGCAATAGATGCTGCAGCCAAAGGTTCCTCCTCAAAAACTTCAAATATCTTATCTATTGGTTTGCCTAATTCTGATTCAATAGTTGAGCGTGCTAGATCAAAAGGAAACCCAATAGCTTCATACTGTAACTTTAGTAATTCATCACATACCTCATCTGGAAATAGGTCACTTCGCAATGCTAATAACTGGCCTGTTTTTACCCAAAAACCACCAAACTCTTCAAAAACTTCTCGTAATTGGGTGGCTGTTTTTTGCACATCTGATTTACCAGTAAATTTGCGCAATTGTATTCCTAAAAAATAAACTATGAATCGCCAAATAACATACGGAGTTGATAAGCGACGGGTCTCCAAATTTTCTACGACCTTTACTTTTTTTCGGTCTTTTTTTTCAACTATAGGTGTCGGAATATACTTCTTCTTTATCATCTTTTCAACTAGACAAATAACTTATTTATTAATTGTGTATTGTACTATTTCACTGTTGTTTTTTTTAGTTGACTTTGTTATTTAAGTCTATGAATCTACTCAGAATTTATCTTGAAAATACTCATAATTATAAACATATAAAAATCCGTTAATACACATTTTTCCAGAGATAAGACTATAGAAAAGTTACACCTTTAAAATAATATTTTTAATGATTATTGTTAGAATAATTAATATTGATTTAATTAACTAGATCGTGAAAAATGTTTAATAATTTTGGAAAAATTGCTAGATATCAGATATTTTATACAACAGCGATCGCTAGCGAATTTGCAATTTCATATTTATTTACTTAGGAATCAAATCAAGGAAAGTTTTATTCAAATAAATCACCATCAACCATCGGAAATTTAGCAAACTAAGATGAAATATGGCGATCGCAATATTCAAGTATCATTTGACAGTGGATTGATGCTCCTTGAGGTAGGATTGTGACAGTCAAGATGCCTGTGCTACAAAGCTTTTATAATATATTTTTACCTCCTAACTTCGGCATTGCATAATTGCGGGATGATTTTGTCGTCCGAGCATCAATTAGAATCCTCGTGTTGACCTGTTTCCGTGTCCCCGTGTTAGCCTCAATCATCCCAATATTCACCAACGCCCTGATAAAAAAGTTTTTGTTTGTAGTAGGGCTTCAGCCCTATCTTTCTATAGTTCGGGCTAAAGCCCTACTACAAACTTTAATTATAACTATTCAACCGGACATGATATTAGGGGGGATCGAAAGAACTTTACCTGAGTAGCCTGGGAAATGCTATATAATGCAAATATAATACTAATTTATCACTAATTTTGATGTTTTTTTTCATAAACAACTTAGATATATTTCAGTAATTTAGGTGATTTACACATTATAAATGTCACTACAAGAAAAAAGATTGATAATTGCATAAATTACTTTGAAAAGTGCTTAATTTATCATCAATAAATCCTTCCCTATTTTTTTGCGCAACCCATTCATTATCAAAAACCAACTAATTAACTTCACCCAAACAATAAGCTTTTATTTCCTGAGAAACAAAGAAATTAATTGCCATTTCTGCCTGACTCTGTGACACTAAAACTACAAAACCAATCCCCATATTAAAAGTATTGAACATAGCCTCCTCATCGACTTTACCAACTTCGGATATCCACTTAAAAATTGGAGGAATTTCCCAACTATTTCTATCAACATCAATAGACATTCCTTCTGGCAAACAACGAGGTAAATTTTCTGGTAAACCACCCCCAGTAATATGAGCCATACCATGAATTTCTAAACCAGACTTTTGCGCTGCTAAAATTGGTTTAACATAAATTTTTGTTGGAGTTAATAACGCTTCTCCTAAACTTTTTTGCTCCAAAAAATCTGGGCTATCTTGTAGAGAAATATTTCCTTCATCAATAATCTTTCTAACTAAACTAAAACCATTACTATGAATACCACTACTTTCTAATCCGATCGCCACATCACCTACTTTTACCTGAGAACCATCCAAAATTAAACTTTTTTCGACAATTCCTACAGAAAAACCAGCTAGATCGTACTCCCCAGGAGGATAAAAACCAGGCATTTCTGCTGTTTCTCCACCAATTAAAGCACACCCTGCTAAACGACATCCTTCCGCAATACCAGAAACGACTTCAGTTAACTGTTGCTGATTCAATTTTCCGGTTGCTAAATAATCCAGAAAAAACAGAGGTTCTGCTCCCGATGTCAAGACATCATTGACACACATAGCAACTAAATCAATACCAACAGTATGATGACAATTCAGAGTATTTGCCAATTTCAACTTTGTACCCACACCGTCAGTACCAGAAACTAGAACAGGTTCTTTGTAACCACTCGGTAAAGCAAATAACCCGCTAAACCCACCTAACGCTCCTAAAACTTCTGGACGGTGGGTACTAATAACTAGATCGCGGATGTTATTCACAAATTCACGACCCGCTTCAACGTCAACACCAGCTTGTTTATAATCCATTATGTGTTAGGCCAAAACTTTAATTTGATGCTAGACAACAAGGAATATTCGTCTCATATCTGAAAATTTTTTTCTTGCCAAAGCAATTGATAAATCCTTTTCTCAAAGATGTCTAGCTTCTATAACTTTACCATCAGTCTTACCTGTAAATAATGAACAAAATTTTTTTCTAATTTAGTTCCCAATTTTCAAAGTTTGTGATATTCTATCCCAGTCCCTTAACAATACTTAAATATCAAAGAGTCTGAGTTATCGGGAAGAGACCTAGTTGGACGATACCTAGATAAATCAAACTCAATTATTTGCCTATGATGCTTCCCACACATCAGGTGAGACGGAGTTATCTCCAGCTAACTATTGAGCTTTTATTTATCGGTACTTATCTAGATTTAGACCTGAAGCTCTCGATGTTAGGCCATCCATCAACAGAGGTTTTTCATTCCTCATTGTCTATGGCTATTAACTAAGATTCAACCACAAAAAAACTGAGTGGTAAATGTCAATTATTGTTTGTCTGGAATATCTCCGACTTACTTTCTTCTATGAAATGCTCCCTGTTTTAGAAGAGCAAGGGACTTACCACAAAGGATATTAAAAAAGAGGTTTATGAAGTACAAAATTTGGACTGGTCTTACTTTTTTCCTAATATTTTCTAGTTTAGGTGTAGCTAACTCTTATGCTGATCCTCTGGAACCAGGAAAAACTTATCAACAGAACGAACTAATAGATAGAAAGTCAGAAACAAATGACCAATTACAGAAAGCTGATGCTAGTAGTCAGACAGAGGTTCTAAAAGTTGGAGAATACCAGTTAAACTCAAAAGCAGGGCAAAAGCAGATTACAGAAATTCTAGCCCATGAACTGGTTGGTCGCCAAGCTGCAACTCTCTATGTTCGTAATATTCCAGTTCTTACTTTTATTGACTCTGAACAAACGAATAAAAGTGGTAATAATCAAAACTTAGACTCTTCGGTAAAACTAGACAATGTTCAATCTGCAAATTTAGGCCAAGAAAAAGACCCAGTGTGGCGAGCATCAATAGTTGCTTCCCAACTAAACCAACTGATGCAGGAAAATCCAAATATGGAAATTACTGCAAAATGGGATACAAATACCAAACGCTACATGATTTTGGTTGATGAGCAAAAGTTGGTAGAAATAGATGAAAAAACAATTTTACCAGATACTACTAACGACCAAGCAGAAGATACTTTACAAGCAACTAACCGTCTCCGGCGACAAGTTAATAATACTCCTCCTTTAAAGGAAATAGTAGGTAAACCAAAAGCAAAACCACAACCTGAACCCCAAAAAGTTGCTGTTGGACCAGTTAGTTTCCAATTTCAAGGTTGGGCTTCTTGGTATGGCCCTGGATTTCATGGTCGCTTGACTGCGAGTGGTGAGCGTTTTAATCAATATGTAATGACTGCTGCCCACAAAACTCTACCTTTCGGGACAAAGGTACGAGTAACTAATCTGAATAATGGTACTTCAGTTATTGTCAGGATTAATGACCGTGGTCCATTTACTCCAGGGAGGGTGATTGATTTATCATCTGCTGCTGCTCGTGTTTTAGGTATGGTTCAGAGTGGAGTTGCTCCTGTGAAAGTAGAGGTTATGAAGTAAGGGTTGATGAGAACTCAGGAATTAGGGGATAGGGTTAAGAATAGATATTACTGGCAGATAATATAGTTTCAGAGACTGTTTGTAAAAGGAATATTAAATTCAGGTGTAGTGGCGTGACACATCTAAAATGGTGCAAATTTGTAGGGGCGCGTTCCACATTAAATTAACGAGTTTAACCATTAGATCAAATAAACCTGTCCCAAAAGAAATACGCACACTGATTAGCTTTCTTAATCTTTCCTTGACAAACAGAAAAAATGCCGGGAGGAAAGTTCCCGGAAGATTTATCCCCTGGTTGAATAACGACGCGCGGGTAATAAAGCGGCGTAAAAGTCTGGTATACTAGCGGAATAAGGAACAAGGTTTGTCGCCATGACCTCTAGCTAGTGCGGTGAAATTCCGGCGGACAGGAGACGGGGAATTAATTTCTTACGACGGCTGTTTGCGCAGCATTCCGCAGGAAAAGCAAGCAGGCAGCTAGAGCAGTGATTTATTGCTCCAACATATTGAGTAAAACCACTCGTGAAAGCTAAAAAAAGTAGACTCACAGCTAGATTTCGATCTATGTCGAGGAGTTTAGAAGTCTGTTGACAGGCTTTAAGCAAATGTGGATTCATCCCATTTGCGGTGGATTAACTACGGAATCCAGGGTGTTTCAACCCCTGGAGATGTCAAACTCTCTCAAAGTTGATCTAAATCTCGGCAAAATACTCAGAACATAGTGCAGTATTTGTCTGGCTATAATTTCACAAAAATGATAGAAATCATTGCATTTTTAGGAATTTGCTAAAAGTGGAAAGGAGGGAAAGATTAGCTTTTCCTCTCTTTTTTTAGATTACAGAAGTTTCTCATAGAAATCTCCAATAATAAAAATTCAAATCAATTATTTATCCTACTCCCTCTTTGATGAAGATGTCTAATACTAAATCCGGTTTATAAATTATTTTTAATTAGCTGAAGTTTATATAAATCATAAAGGTTTGAATCGACTTAAATATCACTTAATACTTTAGTTAAACGGTATAATATACCTGCAATAAAAGAGTATTATTCTTAATCTTTTTACCTCATATAGCATTTTCATTGGCAATGCGGAAATCTAGTTAGGGTTTGCTGAAAAAGTCTCATTGGTGAGGGTAGGAATCAGGATGAATGGGAGTTATAGAGGAGGTATTACGAAGAATAGTCCCTTAATTTTTTTGCCCTAGTACCGCTACGCGGAAGTCAGAAGTCAGAAGTTTTGAGCAGTTTCTCTGCAGGAGGCTAGCTGACGGCTGAATGCTTACTTTAATCCTAACTTTTTCAACATTTTGGAGTTAAAACCTTGACTTTTTCCATAGCTCAAAAGGGACTTACCTTTACCTGTCAATGCTTTTAGATTTAATCAGCAAGCCCTAGTTATATTAAAAAGGGAAAACTTAACTAGGAACAGAGAATAATAAATAAGGAAAAACAGCATTTAATACTAGCTTTCCACAAAGATTAGTGGGAACTAAAGACAAAAATAACTGGATTTAGTATTATATCTCTGAAAATGCTATATATTTTCTGTGTAAGCATTCAGCAGTCAGCAAACAGGGGTCAGCTATTTATTTTAGTTTGAGAAAAAAGCTTGGCTTTGTTGAGGTAAATTGAATCTTACTATCAGAGCCGACTTTAAAGGTTATATTCATTTAAAGCCTTTTTCTGGTTGAGATAGGGTTTGCTATTTCGCAGCATTCCGCAGTCAGAACTGATGGCTAATAATTGAATTATTACTTTTCTGTTTACTATTATCTAGAACATTTCTCAAGGTTGTGAAGTGAATTTATATTTTGTCTTTTTATATGAAATATAGCAATCCTAAATAGGTTGTGACAAATTAAAAAGTAAATAAAAAACTTGAAACTCCTACCTGTTCCGTGTTCCCTAAAAAGCAGTAAGATTTTTGTCACGAATAAAATAGGATTGCTATATAAAAAATAATGCTACGAATAATTTAGTTAGTGCAAAGACTTTACTGAGAAATGTTTATTTGACTAAAAACAGAGTTTGACTCTAATAAATTATATGTAGGCTATTACTACTAACTCCTGAGTCCAGACTCTTTAAAATATCCTAAGTATTTGTAGCAAAAATTTTCTTATTTCATATTATTTATTCCCTGTCTCTTGTTGCCTAAAACCTAAAAAAAATGTACTTCACACTTGTTGGTAACTGCTCTAACAAAGTGAATAATTTCCGGCAAATAAAAATCTGAATTTTCTATTTATAAAAAATGCGTTTATTTACTACTATTGCAGCTTTGCACTGTTACTTGAACTTACTCAAAAAAGAGCAAAAAAAATCTCCAGGTACTATTGGTTTAGTTCCAACAATGGGAGCTTTACACTCAGGACATTTAAGTTTAATTCAACGTTCTATCAAAGAGAATAAAATTACTATTGTCAGTATTTTTGTTAATCCTTTACAGTTTGCTCCTACCGAAGACTTTCAAAAATATCCTCGGCAATTAGAAATAGATAAAAAATTTTGTGAGGAGGCGGGAGTAGATATAATTTTTGCCCCTACTCCAGAAACAATGGGTATCAAAAATGAACTATCAACTAATGCTCAAAATTCTACAACTACAGTTATTCCTCCCCCACAAATGACATCAGTTATGTGTGGCATTTCTCGACCTAAATTTTTTCAGGGAATAGCTACAATTGTCACTAAATTATTTAGTTTGGTTCAGCCAAATAACGCTTATTTTGGTCAGAAAGATGCTCAACAATTAGCAATTATTAAGCAATTAGTCAAAGACTTGAGCCTGCCAGTTAATATTATTTCTTGCCCAATAATTCGCGAGACTTCAGGATTAGCTATTAGTTCTCGAAATAAATATTTAACTGCCGAACAAAAACAAGAAGCCTCGATTATTTATACTTCTCTTTGTCATGGCAAAAAACTATTTTTAGAGAATAAAGAACAACCAAATATTCTCGAAAAAGTTAAAAAGGCTGTACAGGAAAAATTAGCAACTTTACCAACACTAAAACTAGACTATCTAGAAATAGTTCATCCCGAAACTTTACAACCTTTAAAAAATATTCAAGAAGTAGGGTTATTAGCGATCGCTGCTTACATCGGTTCTTGTCGCTTAATAGATAATATACTCCTCAGAAACCGTAAACCCATAATTGCCATTGATGGGCCTGCTGGTGCGGGTAAATCCACAGTCACCAAATTAGTTGGACAACATCTCGGACTTTTATACTTAGATACCGGGGCTATGTATCGAGCCGTAACATGGATGGTATTACAAAAAGGTATTTCAGTTACCGATGAACCTCAAATAGCAGAATTAGTCAGTCAGTGCCAAATTAGTTTTAGTGGTCCAGAAGATAGCCATGTGATTATCAATGGCCAGGATGTCACAGAAGCAATTCGCACTCAGGAAGTGACAAATTATGTTTCAGCTATTGCAGCACAGCCTACAGTCAGGTATTTTATGGTAGAACAACAAAAAAAATTTGGAAAAAAAGGAGGGATAGTAGCAGAAGGACGAGATATTGGGACTCATGTATTTCCTAATGCCGAACTTAAGATTTTTTTAACAGCTTCCGTAACAGAGCGATCGCAACGGCGAATGTTAGAGTTACAGGAAAAAGGTCAAACAAACCTTAATTTAGAAGAGGTAAAAAAAGATATTATTCGGCGAGACCAACAAGATTCTAACCGAGAAATTTCTCCTTTGCAAAAAGCTACAGATGCTATAGAAATTAGTACAGATGGTTTAAGCATCATGGAAGTTACTCAAACAATTGTTGATATGTACAAACAAAAAAATCTACAAAACATTTGATTTTACCCAATTATTAATTATTAATTATTAATAATTAAATAATTCGCGCCTTGAAGCCTCCCCTTGAATAGGGAAAAAAAGTGCTAGGATATTTCCCGATATTCAATCCTCTCGGTTTTAACCAGAGGTAATTATCAATTATCCATTATCAATTATCAATTAATGAACCGGACAATGTTGAGTAAATTAAGATTAGTTAAATGTCAATCAGGAGGGAAATAAATTATAGAGCATTAAAAATTATATAGATACTTATAAGTAACAATTTCAAGTTAGCTCTTATCGGAAAAATTCAAGTAAAATTTCTAAATAAAACAATATTTGATCCTTCAGATATTAGCAAGATGCTAAATATAGCATTTCCTAAGAAGCGTGAGGTACAGATATTAATAATTAAATGTTGCCAGTGCGGGCATCTTTCCCGCGTGGGTGTACCTCACGCTTAGTCAAATCCGCTATACTGAATCTGGTTTGATAAGATTATTTAGTATTGAGAAAATTTGGATAATTCCAAGAAGAAACAAGAACTAATTACCTAATCTTATTTGTCTGAAACGAATGCTTACTTGATTTATTATTTTCGACGAATAGCTAACAGATAATAACTAAATAGTTATTTAAAAAAAAGGTACTTTTTATCCTAAATTATGTGATTTTATGTATTTACAAAAATACCTGACAGCAGATTCCGAAGTTATGATATACAACTCTAATATAAAAACTTTGTAGCAGAGGAATCTTGCCTGTAAAAATCATACTTCACCGAGAATAAATCCTCTGTATTTATAAATTTAGATAATTTACAAAAAATTCTAGATTAATGTGGTAAAACCAACAAAGTAAATTGTTTTTAGCTGTTCTCTTAGTTTTTCCTATTCCTTGCTCACTGCTCCCTAAAATCATAAATATATGTACTTCATCAATTAGGAAACTGCTCTATCTATGCCGATTTGTCAAGTAAGTAAATTGATTGACAAAATCTAGCATAAAATGACCCTGTTAAAAAAACGAAATATTTTAAGTAAAAAAAATATCAATAATTTCCTAAAATTTTAAATTTTCTAGAAAAAATGACAAGCTTAAACCTATTATCTAGTCAAACAAAATCTTTAGCAACAATCATAGCTGCTAGTGGTAGTTTTTTAATCGGAATGCTACTACCCCTAGATATATCAGCAAAAAAACAAGCAAGTACACAATCAAGTACAGCAGTCACAACAAATGCAACTAGCAGTCAATCAACAAACAGTCAAGCAACAAACGATAAAGATAGCCAATTAAAAGTAATAAAAATTAGTTCTGTCATTGCTAAAACAATTAATCAAACCAAACAAGAACTGAGAGAATTAGAACTAAAAACCTTTAATTTTAGCGTACCCAAAAGATTCCAAGGTCAAACCATCAAAGAAGTTAGTCTTAAAAATAAACAAAAAGTTATTGCCTTAACTTTTGATGATGGTCCATGGAATAAAACAACAGAACAAGTATTAGACATTCTGAAAGAAAATAATATCAGAGCAACTTTTTTCGTAGTTGGTCAACATTTAAACACACGCCAAGAAATAGGAAAAAAAATTGTAGAAGGAGGACACGTTATTGCTAACCACACATGGAACCATCCCGATCAAAGAAGTAAAATAAGTTCAGACCGAATTAAAAGTGAAATTGGACGTACAGCAGAACTAATATATGAAGTAACAGGCAGAACTACTAACCTATTTCGGCCTCCCGGTGGTGTTTTAGAAAATGGTTTAGCAGACTATGCCAAAGAACGGAAGCATACTGTAGTCTTATGGTCTGCTGATTCTCTTGACTGGCGTTATAGATCGGCTAAACGGATTACACGCAGAGTTTTAGATAGAGCAAGTAATGGTGGAATTGCATTACTACATGATGGAGGAGGGCCAAGAGGTCATGTTGTTGAAGCTCTGCCAGGTATTATTAATGGCCTGAAAAAGCAGGGTTATGAATTTGTAACAATACCAGAACTATTAACAATCAAAGATAGAGAATTACATCAGGAAGAGTTAGCACAAAAAGAAAGTAAAAAAGAGATATCTAAAGAATAAAAAAGAAAATAAATTATCCTCCATAAATTATCAATTATTTTGTAAGCATTCAGCCTCATAACTTGGGAATCTGCTGTAATAACTTATTATCTCAACTTAATAAATAGGAATTAATCTCCTTGTCTGAAATTATTACAGAACTAACAGGTGTACCTCGCACCTTACTTTTACCACTGAGAGGACGAGCTGAAGAACAAAATAATTCTCAACCCCTGTTTCAAGATCCGCTAGCTGTTGAGTGGTTAAAACTTTTAGGTTGGGATCAAAAACTAGACCCATTTTATTCTAAGTTTAGTAAATCTATTAGTATCGGATTTGCCATCCGAACTTACCACCACGACCAAATAGCATCTTCTCATATTGCCAACCATTCCCATCCAGTTGTTGTAGAATTAGGAGCAGGATTATCTAGTCGTTTTCATCGTATAGGAAAAAATGCTGATCGTTGGCTAGAATTAGATTTACCTGTAGTAACAGAATTACGCTCTAAGTTAGATACACAAACAGAGCAACACCAGTTTATTAGTTCTTCAGTTCTAGATTTTAACTGGATGGATACTTTGCCCAATGTAGCACCAGAAAATATTTTATTTATTGCGGAAGGGTTGTTAATGTATCTTCAGGAAAATCAAGTCCAACAGCTTATATCTGTAATGCGGTCTCGCTTCCCTGGCGCAACTTTAGACTTAGAAGTTGTAGGAAATTCTGCTAAGATATCTCGTAAAATATTCACTAAAATTGGGGCTCCGCTCAAGTGGTTCGTCAAAAGTGAAGCAGACTTAACAGCGATGGGATTAAAAGTCGTTAATTCTTGGTCTTTTTATCAATTATACTTAGAACGCTGGCCTTGGCAATGGAAAATATTGTGGCAATTTCTGACTAAATTTTCCTACTTTCGTAATACTTATTTAATGGTCGAAACTAAGCTTTAAATAATTTATATCATGTCCGGTAGTATCGGTATTGTATAGCAAAGGTAGGGAACAGTTAACTGGGAACAGGGAACAGGGAGGAAAGCTAAGGAAATTTTCTGCTGAAATTCTAGAAAATTTCTGCAGATAAAATCGCTGAAAACGTTGCCTCCTCCCCCCATCTCCCCGTCCCCATTTTTCTGCGTAAGTCCTGACTTTCTCTAGAACTAGCATCTGAGAAACTTATTGATTATTCTTTGATTAACTTAATCTCCTAATTTTTCAATAATACCTCCACCTAATAAAATATCTCCCTCATACCAAACAGCAGCTTGACCAGGAGTTATGCCAAAAACTGCTTCTTCAAACATTAACTTAACTCGAAAACCATCTTGAGGTTTCTTTTCATTAATACCCAAAGGAATAATATTTGCTGCTACAGGTGAACTACGATATCTCACTTGGACTTCTGCTCGGATTGGAGTCGTCGGTGGGGCCATAGAAACCCAGTTAACCAATTTTACAGTACACTCCGTTTTCGCTGCACTCTCGCGATCGCCTACAATAACTCGATTCATTACTGGGTCTAATTCAACCACATATAAAGGATAAGGGGCAGAAACTCCTAAACCTTTTCTTTGGCCAATTGTATAATGATGGACACCATTATGTTTTCCTAAAATTTTCCCTTCTAGGTCAACAATTTCACCTTGATGGGGAGTAATATATTTATCTAAAAATGCTGCCATAGAACCGCTAGCTTCTACCAAACATAAATCTTGACTTTCTGGTTTATTCGCAGTTTTTAAACCATATTCTGTGGCAATGCGCCGAGTTTCACTCTTGAGCATTTCCCCTAGAGGAAATACTGAACCCTCTAGTAAATCTTGTGTTAAATCATACAGAAAATAAGACTGGTCTTTGCTACGGTCAACAGCACGTTTTAGTTGATAGCGATCGGTTTCTGGGTCATAATTAATTTGTGCGTAATGTCCGGTGGCAATTTTGTCAATACCTAATTGTTCACGGGCATAATTTAACATTGGGCCAAATTTTACAGCTTTATTACATTGAGAACAAGGTAGGGGAGTAATACCAGCGCTATAACCTGTCACTAAATAATCAACGATATTTGTCTGAAATAAATCACGGCTATCTACAATGTGATGGGGAATAGCTAATTGTTCGCAAATGTAGGCAGCATCAACCATTCCGTCGGAACAACATTGACCTTTTCCTTTCATTAACCACAGAGTTAATCCCTCAACTTGATATCCTTGATGATGTAATATTGCTGCTGCTGTGGAACTATCTACTCCACCAGAAAGACCTACTATAATTTTTTTCATTTGATTCGATATTATAAAATCAAGACTACTATTTATTATATTGATTATCAAGTTTTTTTACTTGGTTTTAACCATCAATAAATACCTGATTTTAGATGTTTTTGCCAAGAAAAAAATAATTTCAATTATGTCAAAATAATTATCATTTATTGGATAACCAAAAATGCTTTATAAATTCCCTATAGTATTACACTACAATCAAATAAAAATGTCATTACTACCAACAATATTAGGAGGATGTTTAGCTGTAAATTATCAAACCTTAGCATTGGCAAAAAGCATCAAAAATCCAACCTTAGCCACCAATCAAAATCAATACGAGAGTACCCTTGATAACTTTCACAGTAACACATCAACAAAAACACAACTAATCACTGGCAATTATAGATATCCCAGACCTATTGAAAAATTACCACCATCAACTAAACCATCTTTAAATAAAGAACAAGAACCAATATTTAATCCGATAGAACCCAATCCATTTCCTAATTTACGCTATGTTGTATATATTGAGTCAGAGAATCCTATTTTGTTAGGAATTATTCGGCAACAATTTGAACCAAGAGCAGTCTTACGCTCTTTTGGAGACCAAAAAGTTATTCAAGTTGGCAGCTTTTCTCAGTTATTTTATGCTTTAGATTTGATAGACTATTTAGAAGAAAGAGGAATTAGAGCGGAACGCTCAACCCGTGACCCGGGGAAAGAATTTGGAGACCCTGTAGAACCAAGTATTTTAGCAGCTAGTGTATATCCTCCAGTTAATCATTCAATTGCTTATGGAATTAGTAATATAGAGTCTTATTATTTACTAATCCCTGGTAAGTCAAAAGATTTAGCTTTGATGACATATAAATTGGCATTATTAGGAGTTCCCAATCAAGCAATTAAGGTGACAGAAACACCAGAAAACGTAGTAATTGGACCCTTTGCAGAGTCAGAAATAGCAGAAAAATGGCAACGCTATTTGTTAGATTCAGGGTTTATTAATGTAGATATTTATTATGGTAGATAAAATCATACAGCAGATTCCATTTTATAGCGCTACGCGCTAGGGAATAGGGAATAGTAAACTGTTCAAGGGTTCCAGGATTTATAACGATCCTAACCTTAATTCGTAGTGCTATAGTACACCTGTCGCGGGCAAGATCCCCCCACTGGGAAGCACTGTCTCACTCATCAGCAGGTAATGCTTGATCCTCTAAAAGTGCAATATGCACGATCGCGTCACCTTGATTTACTAGAGGATTTTGTAAACAACCAATAACTATTCCTGTAAAATTAGAATTAACAGTAGTATTTTTTTCACCAAAAGCATCAGAAATCACCCCTAATACCTGCTTTTTCGTAACTTTCTGACCAAGTTCCACATACAGTCGTAAAATTCCACTACGAGAAGCTCGCACCCACTTAGTCTGATTCACTGACAGAATTGGTTGCACTTCTGTATAAGTATCCAATGGATACATTTTTAAATTTGCCATGACTCTGAGAACTCCATCTACTCCTACTTTAATCGCATTACCATCAAACCGTAAAGCTTCCCCTGCTTCATACAACAATACAGGAATACCATGTTTTGTTGCTGCTTCCCGCAGAGAACCATCTCTAGTTTGGGAATGAATTATTATTGGCGCTGCAAACGCTTTTGCACATTCATAAGTTTCAGGATCGTGAAGGTTAGCCCGAATTTGTGGTAAATTTTTCCGATGATCTGAGGCGGTATGTAAATCAATCCCATGGGTAGATTTGCTGACAATTTCTTCCATGAATAAATGAGCTAAACGACTGCCTAAAGAACCTCTTTTTGAACCTGGAAAAGAACGATTTAAGTCACGGCGATCGGGTAAGTAACGTGATTGTTCTATGAAACCAAATATATTAACAATTGGTACGGCAATTAATGTCCCTTTCAACAAGGATGGAGAAATTCTTTGTAATACTTGGCGAATAATTTCTACACCGTTAATTTCATCACCGTGGATTGCTGCACTTAACCAAAGTATCGGCCCTTCATGGCTACCATTTATAACTGTAACTGGTAAAGTAATTAATGTTTGAGTAGGCAATCGGGCTACAGGTATTTCTATCCGTTGTCTTTGTCCTGGAGGGATAACTGAACCACCAATTTCGATCATTTTTTATTGAGTTTATTGCTCAGAATTAAATATAAATTTTATTAGGTATTAAGCTAAAAATTAATTTCAACTTATTTGGACTTACACAAAATATGAAAATATACGCCATCTGTAGAGGCGATTGGCCATTTGCCCCTACTAAATATAGCGGTTATCCGTAAGTCCTGTTAATTATAAAAGCTTTTAATAATAAAATTATTTAATTAAGAGTAAAACTTAAGAATCTATCACATATAGCACTACGTTAATTGGCTCTTGACATTTATAAATCCTGCAATCCTTTAAGAGTCTACTGTTCCCTGTTCCCTGTTCCCTATTCCCGCTTCGCGTAGCGCTATAATTCTAAGAAGAGTTGATTAGCTTTGAACAAAAAATGCTATAGCAGTCCTAAAGATTGTAATGTTGAATCGGATGGGTTTGGAGACCAAACCCCTACGGTTTTTTCAGAAATCATTTTCGTAATTCTTCACGAACTGTCATTAAAATCAATCCTAATTTATTTTTACCCGTACCATCTTTGCCACACCCCCAATAATAATCACTGGGAGAATTTTCTACAATTAATTCATCATTTGTTGAAAGTAGAATTTCACGAATATTGGCATGAGTTTCAAATTTTTTCAACACACCTCGTTGCATAATATCATCTTTGACATTTTCCCAATCTGTGCGCAATGGATGTTTTCTACTGCGCCCCATTTTTGCAGCATCTCTTGGAGTTTTTACTTCCCGAATTTTATCAAACCAAGGACGGTCTGTTACCGCAAACTTCTGAGCTTGAAAATAATGTTCATTTGTCATCCACCAATATCCTTCAAGTTCAAAACCATGTCGGGAAAAGTTAGAAAAACAACCATAAGGTTCTGAACTAGCGCCATAAAAGTAAATAGACATATAGAACCTCTAACAGTATCTTTGCAAAAGTGAGGATTAGGAGACAGGAGACAGGAGACAGGAGACAGGAGGCGCGGAGGCGCGGAGGCGCGGAGGCGCGGAGCCAGGAGTTGGGAGTCATAATTTCGGTCAAATAGAATAGGGAAAAAAGTATAAAAATAGCCCCTTGCTTCATCATCTCCCCATCTCTCCAGCTAATTTTATAGTTCCCAAATGGGTTCTATAG
>JBFRWR010000504.1:0-27966 GCA_051439685.1 Trichodesmium sp. | reverse complement strand
AAGTTTCAATCCCTAATAGGGATTAGTTGTTGTTTAAACCGCAGGATTTTAGAACCCTTACCATATTTAGTTTTCAAGGTTCGATTTCGACGATCATCTAAACAATAGCATAACCCCCCAAAAATTTGCAAGAGTCTAAAAAAAATATTTTTCCCAAACCCGCACCAGGCAAGGAACAGAGAACTTGCGACGATCGCCTCAAAGCCTCTATACAAATCAAACCCTCTCCCAGATTCCATTTCAGCCATTATTTTTCTCCTCTCAATTTCTACAGCTACCGATCGTCGCACTGGTTCCTCTATTTTCTAAACAAAAAATATAGTATCGTCCCTCACCTCTGGCCCACCAATCCGTTCTACTTTCCCCTGACAGCATTGGCACAAAAAATAGAAACGAATATTATCTTCCTGGCCTTTCAATAATTTGGCCAAACGACCCCGCAACTTAGCATATTGAGTCTCAGTCAAATCGCACTCAAAGATACTATACTGCATCCACTGACCATAGGACTTTAAAATATTATGAATTTTTGTCCGACGTTTATCATCGGAAATATCGTAACAAACAACCACATACATAGAAATTATCTCCTGAAAAATAAACAATAATATAGAATCGACTTAAACAGTTATTATTCCGACTAAAGGGAAACAATCTCCTAAATCCTTGAGATTGCTTCCTTCCACTCCGTTCTAGTCGCAATGACTTAGGTATATTAATTATCTTGATTTGATATAAAACCCCTGTTTTGGTGATAGAAACTGGGGTCAAAAAAAACAAAAATCTAACGCATAATTAAAGGTGGATATTGTTCAGTTTCTCCCATCAAATATTTAGCCAACAACCGCGCCTGAACTTCAAAAGATTCTTGATAAGTATATTGACGTTGCATGGCTGGATGTTTAAACTTAAACTGCTTCCTTTTTTCATACAAAGTCAGGAATTTTTTTAACCCTTCTTTGGTTAAAGAAACAGCCCCACTTATAGGTTCACTTGTAAAATCTTCCGCAGTTAAAGTACCTTTATTTACAGCAGAAAAAACTACCGTATCTACCACCAACGGACGAAACTCCTCCATCAAATCTAAAGCTAAGGAAGGACGACCATAACGTTCATAATGTAAATAACCCAAATAAGGATCGAAACCAACAATATTTACGGCACTTTGTACATCATGGCGCAACAAAGCATAACCCAAACTTAATAAGGAATTAACTGGGTCTGTAGGAGGGCGACGTCGCCTTGCTTCAAAAGTAAAATCTGACCCTTTAATTAACTGATTAAAACAGCCAAAATAAGCAGCACTTCCAGCACCTTCTAATCCACGCAAGGAATCTATATTATTAGTAGAATTAATTGGGGCGATCGCTCCTTCTAATTTTTTCAAAGGTATCTGGAAATCTAATTCGGAAGATTCCCTTTGTCGACGCAATAAAATATTTCGATAATTCTTCAATTTTCCCCGCACAAAACCTTTAACAACATGAACAGCTTGTTCAGATTTTCCAGCAGCTTTCCATTGAGCAGAACGAACAAAAATATTTTTGGTCATTTCCGGTTCAAGTCTGCCTAAATATTTACCATTTTTTGTGAGGAAAGACAAAGGAAGTTGTCGGGATAATAATTCCATTACCACTTGGGGAGAGACAGTTGCTCGACCTAAAATTACAACTCCATCAAGTTTAATTAAAGGTATATCTAACAGCTTTTTTTTATCAGCTTTGACTGTTAAACGTTCATCATTTTTGCCAATAAAAGCATCTTCGTGAATTATGTAAGTAGTACCCATTTTTTTCAGTTATCAGTTATCAGTTATCAGTTTTTTCAGTTATTAGTTAACAGTTATAGCAGGCTCCATTTTGATGAGGTAAATGCAAGCGAGCAAGATGCTCGCACTGATAATATTTAATTATTAAATCTGTACTTCATATACTTGGAATCTGCTATATCAAGTATTCAGAAAATAGTGGGAGCATCTTGCTCCCGTATAGGAAAATTAAATACCCATTTCAGTTCGTAGGTTGGGTGGAACGATAGTGAAAGTTAACATTAAACTCTGGTGTTTTCTAGATAGATAGTTGTTTTTTTTTCAGAATCATTATTCTCTTTTAGTTCTGATTTATAGAGTTTTTTATCTAGCTAATTGTTAGTTTTGTGAAAATCATAATTATTTTTTATTGGTAATTTTTCCGATATAAATAATGTTGGGTTTCGTCCCTCAACCCAACCTACATTTAAACTTCCTTCTCTCCCCACACCTCCCACACTCCTATCTCCTAAACCTCCTCTCGATACTTATTTACTCGTTGATTTGCTAAAGGTAAACATTGAGAAAAAAGACTACAACCACGACAACGAGGACTATAATTTGCCAGTGGAATAATTCCCGATTCCCACAACTTCAACACATCAGAAATAGTCGTAATTGTCTGGTTTCTTAAATCTGTAGAAATTTCCACAAGTTGCCGTCGATGAGATTGAGCATAATAGATATAACCAGTATTAATAATTTTCCCAGTCATCTCTTCTAAACACAAAGCTTGAGCGCAAACTTGTAATTCATCATTATCCCATTTACCCTTTTTTCCCCGTTTATATTCCACAGGAAAAAACTCACCATTTTCAGCTTCAATTAAATCAGATTTACCGATTAATTTATATTTTTCAGACTTCAACCAAACGGCGCGAACTTGCCAAACATCTTCGCGGTTTCCCTCACCCAAAGTATGGATTCGTTCATGTAAATTTGTACCTTCAATTGTGTATTGATTATCCACAAATTCTCCAGCACAAAACATCCGCCAAAAACGATGAGGGCAATAATTATATTGGTTTAAAGCAGCAATTGGAACATAATCATTATTTTGCATAAGAAAAACCTTAATTCAGTTATCAGTTATTAGTTATCAAGTATTCAGAAAATAGTGGGAGCATCCTGCTCCCGTATTTGAAAATTCAATACCAGTTTCAGTTAGCAGTAACAACATTTATTCACCTTTATAAAGTAGACGCGGGCAAGATGCCAGCACTACAAACATAATCTGTACTTTTATCTCCCCTACTCCCCTACTCCCCTACTCCTCTACTCCCCTACTCCTCTACTCCCCTACTCCCCTACTCCCCTACTCCCCTACTCCGACGCCTCACCATTCCCATTCCCATCGGCGTTTTTCTGCCCAAACCGGAATAAATAGCAAAATCAGCTAAAGCATTAATTTGTTTAATTTTCTCCGGTTCAATATCCCCAAAAATTCGATAATTCACTTCACCAACAACGCCGATAAATTTACTACGAGAATCAGCAACAATTTCTGTATTAATATCCAAATAACTCGGATAAATAGACTCAATAGGAATCTCAAAAAATTCCATACCACTATATTTATCCCAACGATTCAAAAGAGAATTAAACACAGAATCTTTTGTCGGCATCGGAGTATCATAACTCCCTTGTCGAAAACAAGTAGGAGTCGCAAAATTTAAAGTAATAATTCTCTCTTGCTCAGAAGCATTTTCATATAATTCTTGATAAGAAAAAGAACCCGCCCAAGATTGATTAGATTTAGGCGTACCAATAATACTAATAATGTTTAAATCTGCCGGACCTAAATGCCAAGGTTTTTCGGGATTAATATTCAACCAAAGTTTAGTTAATTCGCCGAATAAATTGTCATCTAAAAGAGATATCCGCCACCAACAATTAGTATTTTTTGGAATAGAATTTTTATGTTGGTATTGGAGAATATGACAGCGATTTTTTAACGGGGGTTTTTTAGTTTGTAAAGGACTAATAGTAAAAGGTTTATTTCCAGTAGATTCATGGAGGCGATCGCCCAAATTTCTATCAACAGAACTAACTAAATTTAAGAACAAAGCATGGAGATGTCTACCTGTTAGGTATCCGGTAGGAATGGGAGATTGAGGTATTAGATTTAAGACGAGACTGTAAGGCATTTTTTTTGACGTTGGAATTGATAGTAATAAATGTAGGTTGGGTTGAGAGACGAAACCCAACAAAAATCTTTAACCTAACAAGAAAAAGAATAATATTTGAGACAATAATAAATGACATTTTATCAGAGTTAAATTAGATGTTGGGTTTCGGTTCCTCTGGTTAGAACCATCAGATTGAATATAAGGAAATCTTTAGAATCAACTGATTTAAAATATAGTAATAAATGTAGGTTGGGTTGAGAGACGAAACCCAACAAAAATCTTTAACCTAACAAGAAAAAGAATAATATTTGAGACAAGAATAAATGACATTTTATCAAAATAAAATTATATTTTGGATTTCGTTCCTGTTAAATATTTCAATTTAACTTACAGCGGATTCCACCAGGAATGATGTACACTCGCGCGAGCAAGATTCTCGCACTATGGATATTTAATTATTACTATCTGTACTTTATATATTCTGCCTTAATACACCAATAAAAAGGATAATATTTGAGACAAGAATAAATGACATTTTATCAGAGTTAGATTAGATGTTGGGTTTTTCCGTTGGAAATGCTTCGCAAACGTTTCCTCAACCCAACCTACATTTTTAACCAACAATATGAAAATTCTCTTCATCCCCAAGTTTAATTGCACGACCATACATGGCAATGGCAAGAATACCTGTTAAACCCGGAAAGAAAATATATTCTTTTTCAAAGTCATTGCAGGAGACAAAAATTGGATATGAACTAACTCCTTTTCTTTGGAGTTGAATGATTATCCACATATTAGCTGTCTTATCGATGATAATTCCAGGTAATAATTTTGTTTCTAGTTGTTTGAGTAAAGGAGTAGGAGAAACTGCTCCATTTATTCGGCGTTCTATTCGACAATTTTCCCAAGCACTTAATTTGTTTAGTTCGTGATTTTTGAATTCTTCAGCGTTGCCATAATATCGCATATAAAAGTTTAATTGATAGATATTTTGGGCGCGACTAATAAGTTCGACAAATTCTCCATCTTCAACAAATTCATAAAACCGTAAAAGATGAAAAGGTTCTAATACTGTTTCGTCTGATTCGTCTAATAAAAAACCTTTGGGGTCTCGAATATTTAAACTCTCGAATAAACTATCTCGAAATTGGAAAATTGGTTTATAACTAGCTTCCCAAATTTCGGCAAATTTTTTTAAGTCTTCTGCATCTTCTATATTTTCTTGAAAATATTTTTCATATTCTTCTATTTTTCTATAACCTGTCTGCAAATCTTCCCATTCATCGGGACAATTAGCTTTGATAAAAGTTTTGACAAATGCTTGACCACCTTTAATATATTTCCATTTTTTTTGAATTTCTTCTAAAGAACTTTTAGCAATATTTTCTGCACCTTTTAAAACTTTCATTCGATAGCGATAATAATTCCAATCTCCCTTGCCTCCTAAAACAGATTGCATGGTTGTATAAAGTCGGTCAATAACTTCAAATTCTGGTAAATTTTCCAAACTTTCCTCTAACTCTAGGAGAGGTCGAGCTATTTCTAAAAAAGCTTCGGAACGCCAATAAATTTCTAAAAAAGGTCGGTCAAGACAACTGAGATTTTCTAACATTTCAGTCAGAGCTTTTCTTCCTCCCGAAAAATCTAAAGAAGTAATATCTTGTTCCCAAACTTCCGGAGGTAAATAAGCGATCGCTTCTGAAGAAATATCTGTTTCTGACTTGCCTAAAATTCTGCCGACTCTACCTATTCTTTGCCAAAAAGAAAATCTGTCTCGTGCGGAGAAAATCAACCAATCTAAATTTTGGCGAGTGGGTGAAGGATTTTTTTCAAAGTTAAAGCCGACATCTACTGTATTAGTTGCTAAAATTATTTGACGGTTAGCAGCTATTAATCTTTCTTGAAATGGAGTCGAACCTGTAATTCTGCCAAATTTTCCTTCTAATCCTTGGGCGATTAATAAATCTCTTAAACGATTAATTGTATCTTTTGAATCTAAGACTACCGCTCCATTTTCTTCTGGCTTTTCTCCATAACGTTTGACAATTTCTTTGGCTAATTCTGTTAACCATTCATCTTTTTCTAACTGGGGTCGAATTTCCAAATTTACAGCAGTTTGAGAAGGCAATAAATTAGCTTGACTTTCCTCTCCATTTATTCTGATAATTCTAACTCCCGATTTTTCTAAAGTTTCCAATGCTTTTTCACAAGCAGGTTCGGGAGTAGCAGTTAATAAAACAATTTTGCGTCCGTGTTGAAAGAAACCAAAAATGTGAGAAAGAGCTAGATAAAAAAGTAAACTTACTAACTGCTTGGCATTATATAGATGAAACTCATCAAAAATTACTGTGGCAAATTTACTATAAAATTGACTGGCAATATTTCCCCTATCTAGCCGATTATAAGCAAAGAAAGTTGCGTAGTAGAAAATATCGGGATTAGTCACCAATAAAATCGGTCTATTTCCTCCCACTTCTGGAAAAATAGTTGTTGGTTCTCGGAGCAAATTATAAAGTTTTTCTCCCCCACGTTTGCCGACTTTATTGTTAGACCAAGACCTAACTTCTCTAGCAGAAGCTGATATAACTAAATGAGGTAAACCTGCCTCTCGGACAAATTTTCTTGCTGCTTCAGCTTGCTGAGTTATTAACGCATTGGTCGGAGCAATATAAACAGCAGTTTTCTCAGGTTGATGCAGAATAACTGACAAACCAGCATTAGTTTTGCCAGTGCCAGTAGGAGCTAAGTCGAGAATAATGTCATGGTTACGAGACTCTTCAAAAACATCAACTTGATGTTGTAAAGCTTTCCCCATAAATTGCAATTCTGGCGGTAAAGAATTACAAGCAGAAATATTTCTCGGTTCCAGCCATATTTGTAATTTTTGATTATCCATTGTTTCTACCAAAAAATGAGTTGCCAAATCTCCTCTTTTAAGGAGATGAAAAAAATCTTCAATTTAATATTTCCAGCCTCTGGCTTTAGTCGGAGTTACTGATAACTGTCGAGCTTTCTCCGTAAATTTCAATTCTGGCGGTCAAGAATTACAGGCAGAAATACTTCTCGGTTCCAGCCATATTTGTAATTTTTGATTATCCATTGTTTCTACCAAAAAATGAGTTGCCAAATCTCCTCTTTTAAGGAGATGAAAAAAATATTCAATTTAATATTTCCAGCCTCCGACTAAAATCTGAGTTACTGATAACTGATAACTGTAAAGCTTTCCCCATAAATTGCAATTCTGGCAGTAAAGAATTACAAGCAGAAATACTTCTCGCTTCCAGCCATATTTGTAAATTTTGATTATCCATTGTTTCTACCAAAAAAATGAGTTCCCAAGCCTTCCCTTTTTAGGGGATGAAAAAAATATTTAATTCAATATTTCCAGTCTCCGAATCAAACCCGAGTTACTGATAACTGATAACTGTCGAGCTTTCTCCATAAATTTCAATTCTGGCGGTAAAGAATTACAAGTAGAAATATTTCTCGGTTCCAGGCATATTTGTAATTTTTGATTATTCATTGTTTCTACCAAAAAATGAGTTGCCAAATCTCCTCTTTTAAGGAGATGAAAAAAATATTCAATTCAATATTTTCAGCCACTGGCTTTAGTCGGAGTTACTGATAACTGATAACTGTAAAGCTTTTCCCATAAATTGCAATTCTGGCGTTAAAGAATTACAAGTAGAAATACTTCTCGCTTCCAGCCATATTTGTAATTTTCGATTATCCATTGTTTCTACGAAAAAATGAGTTGCCAAACTTCTCCTTTTCAGAGAATGAAAAAAATATTCAGTTCAATATTTCCAGTCTCCAGCTAAAACCGGATTTACTGACAACTGATAACTGATAACTGATAACTGAATTAACCTCCACAGAATTTTAAATTTGCCGGAACAATATATTCTCCCACTTGCCATGCTGCTCCTCGAAAACTGAGATTTTTTACTAAAGAAGCAGGAGGCATTGCTATTAAGTCGAAGGAAACTAAATCAATATCTTTCGGTAAGTCGGCAGCATTAAAATAAGCATTAGTTTCATACTTATCCACTGGCAAACTAACCAACTTCAACTCATCTAAAATAGTCACCCTTACCTTACTCATAAATTTACCCACACGAATATATTCAGGCAGTTGACATTCTCCAAACACCAACGTCCGAAAACGGTTTCCCCTTTCTATCATTCGCAACCTACCAGTCTGAGGAAAATTACTCGGTCTGTAGGTATTAGGTTTTTTCCCAGTGCGCTTCAAAGGTAAATCTTCACGAGCAGTTGCCACTCGGTTATTTGTCATGGCAAACCAGTAGGAGTCGGATAGAGCATTAAACCTTTCAAAGCGAAACGAAACCTTACCATCTTTCGGCCAAGCTGGTAATATATATAGTTTTTCTGCTAGTGGTACTAAATCTTCTAAATAAGTAGGTCGCCCCGTTGCTTTTCCCCTGAGACGATAATTAGAATGCGCCCAACCCATCGCATAAGCAAGGGCATAATTTCCGATCGCTCCCTCGGTGTAATAGGTATCGGAAAGTTCTCTGGAGGCAAAAAATATAGGTTCGGCGCACCATAACTCTATTAGTTGAGCTTTGTTCATTAATTAATAATTGATATATGGATAGGTGTAGGTTGGGTTGAAGAATGAAACCCAACATTGTCAAAAATGGGAAGTGCTTTATGTTGGGTTTCGCAAGCTCAACCCAACCTACTTTTTTCTACCCCTGGTTTTTTTCGCTTCGGTTTCTGTCGGCACCCGACGGAAAGTTTCGTAAGACTTATCTAAACGTCGCAGAAAAGTTTCTTGCTCTTCCATACTCCAGTGGCGATCGCTATCTGCAATTAAATTTTCTAATTCATCCTGGGAAAGTTGCATGGAAATACCTCGTTTATTTTTCCAAGTGGAAACTATTTCTTTTGTTGTGGTCAACAAAGGATCGACAGGAAGGGGATGTTCGATGGGTTCCCCTGTTGTTTGCAAAGCATCATAAACTGCTTGTACCAACTCTAGGGAACTCGGAAGTTCAGCGATACCGCCAAAAACTGCCAAAATTTCATTTTCCATTCTACCGACTCGACTGGAAACTGCTCCGTATCGGGAGGTGAGCAAAATATTTCCGATAACATAGCGCAACTCATCAGCAGTAACATCTTTGAGAGTAACCACATCCAGAAAGTGAACCCCCGGTTTGATATATTCGCTCGTGTTAAGTGCGGTTGACGCTTTACCATTGACATCTCGCATCGTGCCATTTTCAAATAAAGCATTAATGGTGCGGTCTGCTATTAATTCTGTTGCAGGTATAACGCTAAAAGCATCTTCTGTCCAAACTCGACTTTTCTGCGCACCTTCTCCCCCCGCAGCAAAACCATAAAGAAAACAGTCAATACACATTTCACAGGGAGCATTGGTATTTAAGGAACAAATAGAGTCACTTTTCGGAGCAGGATAAAGTAAATTTTGCGCTCTTAAAAATTCTCTTCCCCGCCGTCTTTCTGGTGCGACTTGTTTCCTTTTTGTCATTACTAAACGGGGGATAATATTTGTATTTTTAATACCTGCTTGAACAAATTCACTAGACATTGGTTCTCCCGAACCTTCTGTTCTAAAAATAGTTTCAGATTTAGTAGTTCTTAAAATTATTAATCCTATCATCCTACCTTTAGGAAAATTTTCATAAGTAGGGGCAAGAAATGGTTGTAATTTTTCAATAGACATAGTTAATTATTCTCCTAATTTTTAATTACTTGTCATTGCGAGAGATTTTTATATCCTTAATCAAGGGAAAAGAAAATTTTGGTTAGTAGAAACCCAACTCAATCAAAATATTGATGATGATAATTCCAATTAACAAGTAGCTAGCAAATTTAATTTTTGGGTTTCGTTCCTCAACCCAACCTACCATTTTTTTTCTTCAATATTAGTTTCTGAATCTTACTTTAGTTAGTAGGTTGGGTAGAGCGACAGCTAAACCCAACTCAATCAAAATATTGATGATGATAATTCCAATTAACAAGTAGCTAGCAAATTTAATTTTTGGGTTTCGTTCCTCAACCCAACCTACCATTTTTTTTCTTCAGTATTAGTTTCTGAGTCTTGCTTTAATTCCTGACGTGCTTCTTGTAAGAAAAATAAATAAGCTGCTTCTAAAGTTTTTTTGTCAGCTAAAATTCTCTCAGCACGACAGTTATAAACTTCCTCAAAAATTTTCCGCAAAACATCATAATATTGTTTGATTTGTTCATACTTAGTCGCACCAGGTTTATATTCCCTAATTCTATCTAAACGATTATGATATTGCTGAACTAAAGAAGCAAAAACTACATCCCAAGGTAAATGAGATTTACGACTACGAATTGCTGCCATAAAATCAGTAAAAGGTTCTGCTTGAGCCGTCCGCTTAAAAGAACTACCCCGTAGTTTTGCCAACTCGGCAATTTGAGCAGCTTCTCTCAAATATTCTGTTAATTTAGTTTCCTCATTCATTAACTTCTCCAAAGTTTTTAATGGTTCACAAATCCGATTCCAAATTGATTCAAAATTAGGGTCTTCTTGCTCCCGCACAACCCAACGCAATAATACATAATAAAAGTCAATATATCGTCGGGCAGTACGAGCTAAATCGTAGAGACAATCATCTCTTTTTTGCGGACTAGAAACACAAAAAGCTAACTTGCCTATACATCGCAATTTTTCTAGGAGTTCTATTGCCTTTTCCCAATCATATTGTCCGTTTCCTAATAATGGTTGAAGTGCGGAAGGAATGCCTTCGACTCTGCCATAAATTCCATCACTAGATTCTACTTCTAAATTACCGCTCAAAACAAAAGGAAAACCAAAATCAGCAGCTAGGGAAAGTTCTAAACTTAACCGCAAAGATTTTAATAAAGCCACCGAATTATTAGCATCTCCCCAGACTAAAGGAATTACTACAGTAGAGTAAATAAAATCAGGGCGTTTCGGTAAAGCAAAACCAACAACTTTATTAGATTTAAACTCCATAATATTGTCTCGATAAAGTTGTTGTTCATCAACTATTACCGTTCCTCCTTCTGCATTTGTAGCTGCCGTTTCTTTCAAAAATTCTCGCCAAATTCTCAAAAGTTCCGGGCTACTTCCTGATGGTAAAGCCAAATATAAATAGAGGGGTTCTTGTTTATTTACAGAAGGAAAATTTGCTCCTATTGCCATTAATTGATAGGCAAGAGATGTCATAGAATCTGCTTGTCTTTTCGGTTCAGCACTCATACCTCCCGGTAAACGATTTGAAAAAGATTGAACTTTAGTTCCCGGAGGCATACTACTAGAAATTAAGTCTTCCCCCGCAGTTAAACTTGTGCCTAAAGAACTACGTTTTCGGGGATTAGTATTAATATAAATATCCAAATCATTAATAACTTTTCCAGATGCAGAATTAGGCAAATTTAACATTCTAGAAACTGTAGCGATCGCCTCTTGAGAAACTTCTTTTTCTGACTCTTGAAAATCTCCAATTCGCATTTTAAATGAATCGCGAATAGTATTAATTACAACCTTCATTTCTCCAGAAATTGCCTTAGCTGCAAAAAGCGATCGCCCGTACTGAGAATTAAAAGGTTCTAAAGCTAATCTTTGTTCTGGAGATAGACCAACTTTTTCAGCAATTTTATCCCAAACTTCACTAGGATTAATCCCTGTTTCTCGATAACTCAAATAAGCAGCTTTTAACCCTTCAGAAATTGCAAATTCTTCAGAATTACTAACCGGAGTTAATCCTAAATTTGCAGCTTTTTCCACTGCATCGTTTCCAGCATTATCCCCCCATTTTTTAATATCTTGCTCGACTTTTGTAATTTTAAAACCAGCCTGTTTTTTTGCCAATAATCCCTCAACACAACTCAACGCCTCCTCTAAATTTAATTGAATTGCTTGAGCATCAACCTTAATACCATCCTTCGTTGCCTTTACCAGTTTTTCAACATTACCTCCAAACACCAAATAAATCTTTTTTTGCCATCGAAAAGCAATTTTATAAACAACATCTTCCTCCGGCAAAAAAGCACCCATAAAAATCGCACCATCAGGAAAAATTGCCAAAATATTTAATCCTACATCTTGTAAAACCTCCTCACAAGCACTCAACAAAAGAGCAGTAATATAACCTTGGTCTTGAGCAACTTTAATTCTAAAAAAATGACAAGCAAATCCCAAAGCAACAGTCAATTCATTTTCAACTTTCCTAATCCTAATTTTCTCAGGAATTCCTAAATCAAATAAATCTGCTCCGACCAACATAGCAGCCCATTTTTCTATAGCTTTATCTTCAGGAAAAAATCTCATGGCATCGCTAACATTATGCCCCGAATGTCGCTCAATTAAACGCCGAACTAACTCTAAATCTTCCGCCGTAGAAACTAAACTTTTCACACCAGCTAATTCAAGTTGCTTTTGCAAAAATTCCTTATCTCTAGCCAAAGTTTTAACATTACGTTTAGATTTAGATAAATCTAATTTATTCAAATCGTGAACAGCAGTTGCAGCTAAAATTAATTTTCTTTTATCTTCTGGAACTTTCGCTATTTTACTAACAGTTAAAACAAATTGACAAGCCGAATCGAGATGTTCTGCTAGAGTTTTATCTTTTCTCGAACCATACTGATAATGAGTAACGTGTAACTCATATAAATTAGGGCGAATATTATTAAAATATTGCTCATCTAATGTTTTTGGCGAACGGCTTGAGAGCAAACCTTTTCTAGGTATCATTTGGTTTATTTATTATTATTCAAATAGATATTTTTTCATGCAAAAATTATCGCGGCTATTTCATAATTTCTCCTGTAAAAATCTTTCTCTTCTAATTAATTGATATTTCTCAGGACTTACGCAAAGAAACCGGGTTTTTACGATAAATCCTTGTTTTTAACAATAAAAATTGACGAAAAAACCCGGTTTCTGGGTTGACTTGTGTAAGTCCTGTTTCTATTATAAGACTTATGGGAACTACCCTCTTCCACAACGCTGTCATTCTTTATATCTTCTGTTTTTTAAATCAGTCTTGACTTACTATTTTTTTTCGTCAATTCTTTTCTGATTCTAATGAATTGAGATAAGTAATAATTTGCCGAATAAAAATTGGAAACTTTTCCAAAATAATAGGAATAGCTGCAAATACTAAATGATGATTAATTTTTTGATATTGATGTACTAGACGATTTCTCATTCCCGCAGATTGTGATAATTCTGCTGCTAATTCCTGAGTAATAATTCCCTGCTTTCCTGCTTCTATAAATGATTCAAAATAACTTTCTGGAGTTTTATGATATATTTGTACGAGCAAATAACTATTAATATCTGAAGCTACTTCAACAATTAATTGAATAAGTCTTTCAGCAATAAGTTGCAGGTCAAAATTATTGAGATATTCATCTAAGCTAACAGATTCAAAACTTTGGAGACGCTCAATATATTTCATCAAAAGTTCAATTCTTTTATTAATTACTTCTGGTTCCATACTAATTAAAATCCCTTATTTTGTAACCACAGCTCTATACTTTTTCTCTGATACTTACGAAACTTGGCTGTATCTGCATAAATTTTCCAAGCTTTAATCTGAAAATCGACAAAATCTCCCGATTTTTTTTCATAGATAAGTTTGCCATCTCGTGCTACATGAAAACCTAATAATGGCGAACAGTGATCGAGTTCCACGACATCAATAATGTCACTGTTAATATGAAAAATATTTCCCAACTTTTCTGGAACTTCAAACCAAACAAAAGCATTATTTTCTATATAATTTTTGCGAATTTCTTCATCATAAACTACAGCAAAATCCCAGTCACTTTTGGCGTGAATATTACCTTTAGCGCGAGAACCAAATAAGACTAACATTTTCAGATAAGGAATTTTTTCTGGTAGTTGGAGGCAGGTTTTTTTTAAGTCAGAAAATGATTGTGTTTTCATAAAAATTTATATTATTTTGTCATTTCTAGACCGTAAGCAAGACAAGCAAAAATATCCTCTCCCTCAATACCAGGATATTCTTTAAGCAACTGCTCAATAGTCGCTCCACCTGCAAACAGATCGAGAATTAGGGAAACCCAAATCCGATGTCCACGAATACAAAGTTTGCCATGACAGATATTGGGGTCAATGGATATTCGGGAAAGTAGATTATTTCTAGCCATCACTTTCTAAGTCCTTAAACTGTAACTTTATAATTGGCCATAAATATTAAAAACTTAGTTTTACATTTACAATACATATATACTGACACATAAAAATCAAAATAGCAATATTTATAATTACATTTTTGTGAATGCCAAGAAAAAAAGAAACAATTACACTATCAATTCCACCAGGCACAAAAGCCCAATTAGAAGCTATAGCAAGTCGTCTAGGTATTTTTTGGGGTAAAAGTCCCAGTCCTTCTGGACTCATAACTGCGATCGCAAAACAAGAACTAGAAGTTGGGCAGCCTTTTGCCCTTAACTCCACTCAAGTCTCAGCCCTCTTACAAGCAGTCAAATTACTCAAAGACTCAGGATATATGGGAGAAGCGCAAGATATTTTAGCTTTATTATTGGAGCGAGGAAATTTGGAACAACCCCTACGTCAATCTTTACTGCAAGAACTAGGTCAACAACAAACTGAAGCATGGCGGGTATTAATCGAGCAATACAGAAATGACCGACAACCATTTATTATTCTCTATCGCAATGCACAAGAAGAAGAACTTGAATTTACCGTCCGCTATGCTGAAATTTCTTTTGAAGAAAAGCGTTTCTATTTAGAAATATGGTGTGAAGAGACCGAAGATATTAAAAATACGGACTTTCCCGAAACAATCCACAATCGTTGTTTACGACTGGACAGAATTAAAGCTATTGCCAAAACTCACGGACAATGGCGAGATGAAGGTCTAGATTATCTCAAAGTATACTTACACTTTTACAAGGGTATGGTCAAAGCTTATGAACCCAGAGACCGAGATATTGAAAATGAAATAGTAGGAGATGTCCGTCAAGTAGTTCGGCGAGTGTCCAACCCATTTTGGCTAATTCGAGAAGTATTACGATATGGAGGAGACTGTGTAGTGATATCTCCAGAAAAATTGCGATCGCGCATCAAACAAAAATTATTAGAAACAATAGCGCATTATAGCTGAAGTCATAAGTCAGTATAGTTAGAAGGTGACAAACGAGTGCGACGAGTAGTGAGACGAGTCTCTAATACGTTTTGGTTTGTCCGAGAAGTTCTTCAGTATGGAGCAGACTGTGTAGTAATATCTCCAGAAAAATTGCGATCGCGCATTAAACAAAAACTCATGGAAACAATCAAACTTTATTCTGATTAACTTCTAACAATTAAGAATTTAGGGATGTTCCATTGAATAAAACATCTCTATCAGACTTTGAGAAAAAGTCGAGCTAATTTCTGGATATTTTCCAAGTATGGTTCTAGTAATCACGACTTACGAAAAATATCTAATCATACACCATCTGTAGGGGCAAATGGCCATTTGCCCCTACTAGATATGGATTTTCTGCCTCACTCCTAGTCATATAGAGGTTGGCCATAGTTATTTATTGTGCAATACTTGTGGTGAACGAATCTTCATTTTATCTAGATAGTCAGCGATCGCTCTTCATTTGCTAATCAAAAATTAAAAAATAATATAAATTACCCTGATTTGGATTTACAAAAATTTGTTTATATACTATATTAAGAGTTTTGGCATATAAATAATTTTCTCTAAAGTCCCACTATAAATAAAAAATAGTGGATGGGTTCGTAACCGGAGGAGCTTTGAAAATTTTAGCAACAGTATAATTGCCTATAAATTTTCCCTGCTTACTAGAGAATTATACCTAAAACCTATCAATTTATTGATTGGGATCGACGAAATAAATAGTCATTGTCAGAAAACAAAAGACTAAACAAATTAGGGGCCTGACTAAAAAGGATTTTCCCTAGAATTGTAGACTCAATCAAAGTAACTAAAATCATTATTTTCTGCTTTCTATACAAAGTAGAAAACTGCCTAATATTTATAGTTAATCCTGAAGGATATCTGTGTCAGGAAAGCTAATCAGCTTAAACTAAATCAAACTAAATCAAAATCTGTAAAACCAACAAAAAAAAAGGAGGTAATACCATGAAAATCAAAACTAAATTATATACTGATTCCGTAAAAGAAGCATTGCTGTCCCTGTCAGATATAGAATTATATAACACACTTCATAATTGGCTTGATCGAATATCTGAAAAATATTGGGAAACAGAATTATTAGATGAAATGCAGTTTGCTTTAGGTTATGAATTAGAATCAGGAGAAACTCTACAATCTTATAGAAACTGGGATGAATTTATGTATGCTGAACCTGACTGTGAAGATGTATATTTAATCGCACCATCTCCTTTAAAATTACGCAGACATCTAGATAAAATGGATTCACATTCTTTTTATCACAATATAATTTATCTTGCTGGAAAAGCATTTGGGGAAGAAGAAATGGGTTATCCACCAAATGCTTTTTGTGATGGGTATCAATTTATGGAGAATTTAGTTGCTAGTCTCAAGAAAAATCAACCTTGTCAAGAGATAAATTACCCTTCAGAAACTTTCCGAATTATGAATCAAACTCAGAATAATGAACGCTTATTTCAGGTATCAGAACATTGGCGAACTTATAGTGGAGGAAAAGTAACAGACTTTGTACTTTTAACTTCAAATTAGTAATGATTAGGCAGAAAGAAAATAAATTCCGTAGATATTTTGATGGTGTTTATTCTGAATAACTATTTGATTTAATTCTCTATCTTCTTGTTAGAAATATTTCCTCTGTTTTCTCTTAGCAATTTTAACTTTTAAAGTTTTCCTAGAGCAACAAATAACAGAGAATTAAATATTTAACGGTATTTCTGGAAAATGACCTATGTAGGGGTTTAGTTTCTCAACCCCTACTATTTTACCGAATAATTAATAATTAATAATTATTAATTAAATAATTAAGGTTAAAATCCTCCCCTTGGCTGTGCCGCGAGCTGTTGCTCTACAAGGAAAAAAAAAGAAATAATATTTCCTTATATTCAATTCCGTAACGGTTTTAACCATAGGTAATTATCCATTATCAATTATCCATTATCAATTATTGAAAGTCTGCTGTTTCCTATTCCCTATTCCCTATTCCCTAGCTCATAATGGAAAGATACCTAGAAATATTAAAATTATTTTGGAGTGCAGCGATCGCTGCTGAACTAGAATACCGTTTTAATTTTATTATTGCAGCTCTTAGCAGTATCGGCAGTTTATTTGGTAGTTTATTTGGTTTATTTCTATTTTATAGAACAGGCTACAAATTTGATGGTTGGAATTGGGAAGAGGCTTTAATTATTTTGGCAATTTTTACTATTTTGCAAGGTATTTCAGCAATTTTTTTAATTCCTAATTTGAATCGAATTGTACAACAAGTCCAAGAAGGAACTTTAGATTTTGTCTTACTTAAACCTATTAGTAGTCAATTTTGGCTTTCTACCCGTACCGTCTCTCCCTGGGGAATACCAGATGTAATCTTTGGTAGTCTTTTGTTAGGATATGCTGGTAGTAAATTAGGTTTAGGAATAGACAATTATTTGCTGAGTATAGTGCCACTTTTCTGTGGAATAATAAGTCTTTATAGTCTCTGGTTTATGTTAGGTTCAACTAGCATTTGGTTTGTTAAGATTTATAATGTCACAGAAGTCCTCAGAGGATTATTAGAAGCAGGTAGATATCCGATGGTAGCTTATCCCACTGTTTATCGTTTCTTTTTTACTTTTCTAGTACCAGTGGCATTTTTGACAACTGTGCCAGCTCAAGCCATACTTGGTAAAATAGAAGGTACTTGGATATTGGGTTCTTTTGTTTTAGCAGGTGGGTTATTTTTTGCTTCTATTCAATTTTGGCGACTGGCTTTGCGTTATTATACAAGTGCTTCTAGTTAAGCAAGGAAAGATGATTAATTTCACAGTAGATTTAAACAGTTTTATCCAAAAAATATAAAATTGCCTAATTCCTAATTTTCCTTGTTTAACATTACTTGAATTATCAGATAGCAATCCTATTTTATTCGTGGCAAAAATCTTACTGCTTTTTAGGGAATAGGGAACAGCGAACGGTAGTCCTGCAGTAATGGTAAATAGTAGGGACGTTGCACGCAACGTCCTTACAGAGATCAAGATGCTCCCACTACTGTGTCTCGGAACAAAAATAATTACAATCCACTACCATGACTATGCACCACCACCCAGGGAACAGGTTGGATTTTCAACTTTTTTTATTTACTTTTTAATTTTTCACAACCTATGGGCGGATTGTTATATTTATTTTTATTCCTATTTGATTTACCAGCAAATAATACCTACTAATCTTCTAAACCAAAACCAGTAAAGCAAGTTAATAATTTTAGTAATTGTAATGAATTAATAATTTAGCTATGGAACCAGATAAACTTTTAAATGAACTTGAGAAAAGTCTAGATTCTCAAGAGCTACTAGACAAAATCCAGGAAAAAGAACAAGTTTCTCAACCAAAAAAAATCTCCCAGAAACGGACAATTATATTATTAATATCTATCCTCTTGGTAGAGCTGGGAATAGTAGTATATGCTCTCCAAGCAAGTCAAAAAATAGTTATAGTTTCTCCAGAAGAAAAAGCTCTTTTAGAACAAAAACAAGCAGAAAAAGATATCAAAGAAGCTAAAGAACTAGCTGCTGCATCTCAGAGAACAATTCAATATCCGCCTCTACCTTTAGCTACTTGGGAAGAAGCAGAAATCGAGTTACTAGAATCAATTAAATTATTAGAAGAAATTCCTAAAGGTACTACTCTTAAAAAAGAGGCTGATAAACTTCTACAAACTTACCGTCAAGATTATCAAAATCTCAGAGCAAAACTGATTGTTGAAAAAACTGCAACTTCCAAGTTAGTTACTGCGAAAAAGTTAGGTACAGAAGCAAGTGTAATTGTACAAAATCCACCTCATCCGGCACAAGTTTGGCAAGAAGCTAAGGCTAAATGGGAAGAAGCTATTAATTTACTTCAAGAAATACCTCAAGATACTTTTGTTGCGACTGAAGCTGTAGAAAGAATCGACTTATATCGTACTAACTATAAAGCAGTTATTACTCAATTGGAAAGAGTAGAAAAAGAAGAAAAATTAAAATAATTTAGATATTTACTGAGCCAAAAATAGTAATAATTGCCTCTAATAATCCTAAATAATTTGTCAAAAAACTGTAGGATTTAGAAATCAAGTATATAGTGGACCGACACATCTAATGAGTGTGCGTTAGATTTGGGGGCGGGTTTACTCGATCTAATGGTTAAACTCGTTAATTTAACGGGGAAACCCGCCCCTACAAATTTGTACCTTTTTAGCTGTGTCAGTCCACTAGGCTCAAATGTTACAGAATATTCCAGGTATATTAGGTACAAATACTCTTGTGATGTAAGATATTAACCCCCACAAACTTATCTAAAAAACAAGTTTTTTCAACACTTGATGGTACTAGGAAAAAAATAGTATAATTGAGTATGTGCCTTGATAAAAAATCAAATTATTGAACTGCATTCAACCACAAATTATAATTATGATAGGAAAATTGGAAAATGTTAGGAGTGCAAAACTTTTTGGTTATTGTAGCAGAAATTGGTCTGCTAGTCCTAGTTTTTGGGATGTTGAATTTGTTAGCTGGACAAGTTTTACAACAACTAACAAAAGTAGCTTCAAGTAAGAAAGTTAAAATTACAATTCAGAATATCAAAAAGAATACCGGGACTGCCTTAACTGTAGGCGGTGCATTACTCGGAATCCTCATATTAGGACTGAATAGTTGGCTAATATATCAGGGGGAAAACTTATTAGAATACACAAAGTCATTTATAAATAATATTCCCCAGGAATTTTGGGTAAACTTAGGAATGGGAGGAGGTAGAAGTTTTTTCTTACTATTCCTATTAGCTGTCACTCAACCTTACATTCAACGTTTAATAGATAATCTTGGCGATCGCACAAAAGAATTTGAATATATTACAAGCAATGATGACAGTATAGAAGACTTGTTTGACTTTCTCAGTCTCAATCTAATTAATATTTTGTGGCTGTTGAGTCTAACTTTATGCGCTCAATTTATCCAACTACCAGAAGTAATTACCGAATATATGTATATTGCTCTGAGAATATACATTATTATCACAGTTGGCATACTTTTGGTTAAAGCAAATATCGTAATTATAGACACATTAGAAGCACTAGCTGAAAAATATTCTAGTCCTAGCAGACTGCTACGTTTATATAATCGCCTCAGTCATCTACTCCCATTATCAAAGCGATGTCTAGAATATGTAATATATCTGTCAATGGCAAGTCTAGTATTTCAACAGCTAGAATTCATTGCCTACTTAGCAGTTATCGGTCCAAAAATTATACAAATTGTCGGCATATTTTATACCAGTCGTGTAATTGAAGAGCTAGGCAAACTTTTTGCCAGAAAATTCCTACTCAGTGAAGACAAGGAATTAGATGAAATGGAGAGAAAGAGAAGAGAGACTCTATTACCATTGTTCGATAGTACCCTCAAATATCTAGTATACTTTGGTGCGATGATTGCTATTCTCAATGTCGTCGGTATTGATCCTACTCCCATACTTGCAGGCGCTGGTATTCTTGGTTTAGGTGTGAGTATGGGAGCGCAGAGTATTGTGGAAGACGTAGTAGCAGGTTTATTTAACTTGTTTGAAGGCTACTACTTGGTGGGTGACTTTGTAGAAATTGATGATATTAAAGGTTATGTTACAGCAATTGAACTGAAAACCACCCGTATCAGTTTTGAGGATAAAGATTATATTATCCGAAATGGGGAAATTGGTAATATCATTAACTATTCCAGATATACTGAAGCTGATGTGAAAGTTAGTGTGGCATCCAGCACCAATATTGATCATGTTTATCGAGTTATAGAAAGGGTTGGGCAACGATTAAAACAAGAAAACGAGGATGTCATGGAACCGACTGAAGTAGATGGAGTTGACAAATTCAATAGATATCAGTTAGTAATTCAGACAACTACAAAAGTCAAGCCAGGGAAAAACGAGGATGTAGAACTATGTTTGCGTCAAATGCTTATGGCAGCTTTTAATGAGGAAGGTATTAAATTACCCGAACGCATTTCTCGAAAAGGTATGGATAGTGAAGAAGAAGAGGATATGGAGGAACTCGAAGAAGAAGAGGATGATGATGAGGAAGAAGAGGATGATGATGAGGGTGATGATGAAGATAATGAGGATGATGATGAGGGTGATGATCAACGCAAACGAGGAAGTTAAATCCAATCTAAAAATACGAATTGAAGTTATATAGCACTACGTCTTTTGATGAGGACAATAAATTTTCGTTGTCACAAAATAGGAATAAAGAACTTTCCTAACATATTTCCGTAGTGCTATACTCCAAAAAAATTCAATTATTATTGAAAAACCTCGTTTCTGATAAAGAACCAGGTTTTTCAGTCAACACAGAAAATGATCTATTTCCCCCACCTCCCCCATTTCCGCCACTTCCCCACCCCATCATATACAACCCATTTGGGAGCTATGAACAGGAGTGTGGGAGGATAGGGGGCCTAGTGCCACTACGCGGAAGTCAGAAGTCAGAAGTTAGAAGTATTGATTAGTAACACTTTCAGGATTTTGTAACTGGTAACATATTTCTGCCATCCTGCACTAGATTCTACTTTTTTCCCCTATTTTATTTCTCAATTTCCTGACTTCTGAGGAGGTAAAACTGACTCAAGAGCCAAAAATCCTCATCTTTCGGGAGATACCAAATGGTTTCTATATAGCATTCTTTTGTCAAAATGGTATTATCTAAAATCCGGTTTAACAGTCGTCATTGCCAGGATAGGAACCAATCTTATAGGTTTAAGAGATTGCTTCCTTCCACTCCGTTCCAGTCGCAATGACGCAAGCTATAGTAATTAGGCACAAATTTTTAGGCTGATAACTGATAGCTGATAGCTGATAGCTGATAGCTGATAGCTAGTTAAATCATCGCAACAGTCGTTTCACTGTACTAAGAAGTTCTTTTGGTTGAAACGGTTTCGCCACATAAGCATCTGCACCTTGTCTCTTACCCCAATAACGGTCAAATTCTTCTCCCTTGATCGAACAAAAAATTATTGGTAAATCTTTAGTTGCAGCATTTGCTTTCAGGCGACGACAAACTTCATAACCGTTAAGATCTGGCATCACAATGTCCAAGATAATTAAATCTGGTTTATAAATTTCTGTCTGTTCCAATGCTTGTGTTCCACTACTAGCAGTCAGAACTTTTAGTCCATTGTTTTTCAAGAGGTTAACAATCATTTCCCGGTGAGAAAGTTGGTCATCCACTACTAAAATTTTACTCATAATTAATTTTTCCTATATTTTTTTTATATATCATCTTAAAATTTGTTTTACTGTATCAAGAATTTCTTTTGCTGGAAATGGTTGATAGCGGTTTTCACCAAATATGAAATACACTACCTACTAATCACAACAACCCTTATAGGGCAATTTCCTTCCGAATATTCCCCATTCATGAATTGCCCCTACCGATAGCGTCTGCGCGTAACTCCTGACTAAAGTTACAGCAAATTCCAGGTTAATATGATACAACCTACAAAGTGAAGATTTTTTTAGCTGTTCCCTCTGGAGTTTTATATAATAGCATAGAAACTGCTGTAAGTGAATTGGGATCAGAAGTCAAGAGTCTAGAGAGAAAAAGGTTGAAAAATACTCTTCGTTTCTTCTACGAAAGCTCCCCAAACTCTCACCTCTAATGACCAAAAAATAAGGTCTCATATAGAATCAGGATAATTACTATAGCTTGCGTCATTGCGACTGGAACAGAGTGAAAGGAAGCAATCTCGCGTTACTCCTGAGATTGCTTCCTTTCGTCGCAATGACAACTGTTCAACCGGATTCTATATCAAGCCTCTGGGTTTAGCCAGAGGTACTGTTAACTGATAACTGAAATGACACTTCTCTTTACCTGGGTTTACCTAAAGTTGTAATATAAACAACTGCCTCATCGACAGGAATACCTAAAACTTCATTTACATGATCGTCAAAAAAGCCAGCGATACCACTAACACCTAAACCTAAATAAATAGCTGCTAAATTCAATCTTTGCCCTAAATGACCTGCATCTGCATGAAGATAACGGTACACTCGATCGCCATATTTGCCTATAGCTTTTTTCAAGTCAGCAGTATGGAATAAGAGAACAGCAGCATCTCTGCCTAACTCTTGCCCTAAACACAGAAAATGTAACTCTTCTCGGAAATTTTTAAACCTAATTTGTCGTAACTCTTGAGCTACTGGAGCATAATAATAACAGCCATCCTCTAACCCATCCACTCCCGAAACGGCAATAAAGGTTTCAATTAAACTTAGGTCAAAATAATCTGGATGACGATCTAACTCTTGATTAAAGTAATGATGGGGTTGATAGGTAAAATCTAATATCGCCAATAGTTCCTTCAAAGTTATTGGTTCTCCAGTATAAACACGAGTAGAACGGCGTTTGAGAATTGCCTTTCTCAGTCCTTGTAAGTCTTGACCCCATGGGATAGAAGCAGTAACAGTAGAAACTTTTGTGCAAAAGGGAAAGTTATATTTATCTTCTGACTGTTCTGGAGTTTCTATTGTCTTCCAAGCAGGTACTTTTGGAGAATTTGAGTTAATGTGAGTAGCTTGATGTAAATATTTTAGCAGTTCCCCATCGGGAATAAAAGGATAATCTGTTTTAGTGCTAGAAGGTAGAGCAGTTTGCCAGTGGGGTAAATGTTGTTCGCTATCTAGTAAGTCCGCCAGAGCAATAACAGCGATCGCCTGTTCTTCTTGAGTATCCAGATACAGCATTTGATTTATTGCTTCGTCATTAAACCCGCCAATTAGATGTGGTCGATAGTTGCTGAATGCAGAAGCTAATTCAATATTACCTAGTAAGTGACCTGTATCTAAAAATATCCGTCTATAAGCTCGGTCTTCATAACGCCATGCTGAACGATAGAAAATAGCAGTTATGGCGATCGCTAATTTTGTATTTTCCAGAGCTGGATGCCAAAAACAAGCATCTTGTAATTCTGGCCATACTCTATTGTCCCAAAATCTGAGTAAGGAATGAGTTTTGACCTGGTAATTATACAATCCTGGGGGTAATAGAGGTGTACCGCGTGAAATTAAATAAACTTCTGCGGGATATAACCCACCAGCAGAAGGAGCAGCTCTGAGGTAAATATTTCCCATAGTTGTTGGCATTTTACCAGTTAGCCCATAGCTGCATACAAGTAAGTTAGATAGGTTTTCCCCTGGTTCCGCATCTTTTCCTGAATTCTTTTTTTCTTGCAGATAGGGTTTCAAGTCAAGAATTGTCCCTGCTTTATATTCTTTGAATTGTACTGGTTGATTATCCCAGTCTAGTTGGTGATTTTTACTCCCAATTGTTTCTGGGTTATATTTTGTCCGCTCATGGTAATTTTGAGCAATAGACTGTTGAATTTCAGGCATAATTTTTATTTATTTGTGAACGATCCTATATTTATGATTTTGACATTTATGAATGAAAATTTTACAAATCTTAAAAAAGGATTAGAATGATAGTGACTTTTATCAGAACCATCTTAGTATAAGCACTAATAGCTTATTGAGTATAAATGCTTATTATACAATAAATAATTATCAACTATCAAAGAGTAGCTTTAAAAATACTAAGATGGATAAGATGATTGCAGAGGAATTACTAGAGAGATATTCTGAGGGTCAAAGAGAATTTCATAGTATTGATTTAAGTAATATTCAGTTGTTTGAAGTTGATTTAGAGGGAATAAATTTAGAAGGTTGTAATTTAAAAAGAGCTTATCTACCTTATGCAAATTTGAATCAAGCTAACCTCAAAGGATGTAATTTGCTAGAAGTAGAAATGGGAGATATTATACTTTATCACGCAAACTTATCTTATGCTAATTTGCAACAAGGGAATCTATCAAGAGCTAATTTGCGTAATGCTAATCTTCGTGGTGCAAATTTAAGTCGAGTTAATTTACAGGGAGCAAACTTATATAATGCAGATTTAAGAGACACAGATTTAAGACACGCAGACTTGAGAGGAGCTAATCTAGAGAAAGCAAAATTAGATAATGCCAAATTAGGATGGTGTAACTTACATCGAGCTAGAAAAGTTGATTTATCAATGGCAGAATATGACCATACTACTATTGGGCCTGGTGGATATTAGATATCTATAGAAGAGAGGGAGTAGGGAGTAGGGAGTAGGGAGTAGGAGAGTGGGGAGTACGGGAGTAGTAAAAATCATGAATAATTAACACTAAATGCCTGATAATTATCAAAAAAGTTATTCGGCCAATATCAATTATTTACTAATAGAAGTGTCACCTCAGCATAGCATTAATGCATGGTAATTGTGATTATAAATCTCCACAAAAAGGGGTATAGGGGGAAAGAATTTATTATTTCTGCTTATGGGATTTATTTTATTTTTTATTGTTGGAGAAATCTATTCAACATCTCTGAATTTAAAGATATAAACTTTTTCATATAGCAGCAAACAGGGAATTGGAAAAGTCACTTTTGCAAGTCTAATTTATTTTAAATAAAGGGTAAATTTATTTTCTATAGATATATTGATTATTTTAGACATGGATTTTTAAAGTAGCTATTTATATTACTTCAGGATAAAGTATTAACTGTGAATATTTTAGAATTTTTTAAGTATTTTGATAGGCTAAAACTATAATTTTTCCTCCCCTAAAATAACAGATAATTAATATTTTTACTCCACATCCTTACTTATTATTTTTACCTTCATTTGATATAATAAAAGTTTTGGATAAATAATAATACTTGCGGACAGGAGACAAGAATAATGGCCAAAATGTACTATGACTCTGATGCCAACCTGGACATCTTAAATAACAAAACAATAGCCATCATTGGCTATGGTTCTCAAGGTCATGCTCATGCCTTGAACCTCAAAGATAGTGGCTCAAAAGTAATCGTGGGACTCTATCCAGGTAGCAAGTCTGCCAGCAAAGCAAAAGAAGCAGGTCTAGAGGTTTATCCAGTAGACAAAGCTGCTGAAATAGCAGACCTAATTATGATTCTTTTGCCAGATGAAGTACAAAAAACTGTCTACAAAAATGAAATTGAACCCAATTTGAAAGAAGGAAAAATCCTAGCCTTTGCCCACGGTTTCAATATTCACTTTGGTCAAATTGTTCCTCCAGAAAATGTAGATGTAGTCATGGTGGCACCAAAAGGTCCTGGACATTTAGTTAGACGCACCTATGAACAAGGAGAAGGAGTACCATGTTTATTTGCCATTTTCCAAGATGCCTCTGGTCAAGCTCGCGATCGCGCCATGGCCTATGCTAAAGGTATTGGTGGCACCCGTGCAGGTATCCTAGAGACTAGCTTCCGAGAAGAAACTGAAACAGACCTCTTTGGCGAACAAGTTGTTCTCTGTGGTGGTCTTAGTGCATTAATTAAAGCTGGCTTTGAAACCCTCATTGCAGCAGGTTATCAACCTGAACTAGCTTATTTTGAATGTCTCCATGAAGTTAAACTCATAGTTGACCTTGTTGTTGAAGGTGGTCTAGCAAATATGCGGGACAGTATCTCCAATACTGCTGAGTTTGGGGACTACACTCGCGGACCTCGCATCGTTACTGATGAAACTCGCGCCGAGATGCGAAAAATCTTAAGTGAAATTCAGTCTGGTCAGTTTGCCAGGGAATTTGTCATGGAAAACCAAACAGGTAAACCTGTATTTACTGCCATGCGTCGCCAAGAAGCAGAACATCCTATTGAAGAAGTTGGTAAAGACTTACGCGCTATGTTTAGTTGGTTAAAGAAACGCTAAAAATTTTCTAGAAAAAGGGAGGAGGTTATTTCAGTTATCAGTTAATATCATGTCTGGATAATCAGTGATAAAAAAGTTTTTGTTTGTAGTAGGGCTTTAGCCCGAACTCTAGATAGGGCTAAAGCCCTACTACAAGCTTTAATTGAACTATTCAACCTAACATGATATAACAGTAGTTCCTACTGAAACAGGAAATTTGAGACCTGATTTTCTGCTCAATATATAACTTTAAGATTTTCCTCATCCCTTACTTTTGTTATCTGTTAACTGCTATTCTGTTTCTTTGCCAGGATTTTCTAACTGCTCGACAGCTTCTTCTGTACGTTGATTAGTATTCTTAGGTTTTAACCAATCAGGCCATAACCCAACTATAAATTTACGACTTTGCAAACTAGCATTTTGCATAGGTTCAGGCACAAACTCTAAACTGTCACCACCAGCTACAAAAACTATAGCGATAATCACAAACAACCATACTAGATTCTTATTCATAAGCTGATATTAGTTCAATTTATTACGTTTAGCTGTAGTATTCCCACTACTAAGAAAAATATAACAATTTATGATTCAATTGATTTAAACTATTATAATTTATCAAGATATAGCAATCAGAAACTAGAGGTAAAAATACCAGAAAAGGCGATCGCTTTTTGCCTAAAATTGGGAATAGTGGAAAAAGTAGTAATATCATGTCCGGATAAGAGCGTGATAAAAAAACTTGCTCCTCTTTAATACTTAAAAACTTCCTTTTCTTCCCTCCTGACTCCTGTACAGACTTTGTATGCAACGTCCCTACGACTTTTATCTCCTATCTCCTATCTCCTATCTCCTGTCTCCTGTCTCCTGTCTCCTGACTCCTCCCTAATTATTTATCACTGTTCAACCGGACATGATATTATTAATTGTTTCTGCTGTCGCAGACATGAAAATTCTTAATTGCTGAAAAAAATATCCAATTACAGCAGATTGCAAGTAAATGAGGTACAGTCCTTAATTTGATAAATCCCCACTATTTGAAAAACTGGTATACAAATACCTCCTCGCTCATTCCCATGTCTCCTGCCTCCTGCCTCCTGCCTCCTG
>JBFRWR010000503.1:0-22686 GCA_051439685.1 Trichodesmium sp. | reverse complement strand
ACCGATTTGAAGCCTGTGGAGAAGATAAGTAACAGACAATAGTCAGTGGTCTTCAGTGAAACAGGAAGCTAGCTCCAAAGCTCATGCAATCACTCATGGGTAAGTTTGGGTAAGTTTAGTAGAACGGGATCAATGACTATCTCTAAGACATAATTTTGTAATTTACGTCTAGTTTATTCAAGTTAATGACTTGCATATTCAGCAATAAATCAGGAAAATATTAGCAGTATGTAGCTAAGTATTGCTTATCAAATAAAAACTTAACTTTTAATATAAACATGACTTTTATTTTAAGCTCTCATAATATTTTTGACTATCTATCAGAACATTCTCTATGTAGCAGAAAAAAAGAAGATCTTAGCCAAGTTGAACCAATAAATGCGAAAAACTTTAACCTGCTAGTAACCTTTGCTGATGATAGTAAACTACTTGTTAAACAAGAACGCCATAATCAGCAGGGAAAAACTATAGGTGAGTTTCAGAATGAATGGCTATTTCAAAACTTTTTAAATAAATTTCCTCAACTTGAACCTTGGCGTTTATTTTTACCAAAAGTAGTACATTTTGATTTAGACAACTCTATTATTGTCTCTACCTACTTGGATAACTATCAAAATTTAATGAATTTATATAGGCAAGAAAATAGTTTTCCAGAGGAATTTGCCACAGAAATTGGTAAAGCATTAGCTACTATTCATCGCGATACTTTTAATCGTCAAGAACATCAGGAATTTTTATCTAACCGAACCAATCACTTAACAAATGAACAAGTACATAAATTTGTCAATAATTTGGAAAGAATAACACCAGAAATTTTTGGAATAGTACCAGCAGACGGATTAAAATTCTTTGCTCTTTATCAGAGATACGATAGTTTAGGTCAAGCGATCGCTCAATTAAGTAATACTTTTAATCCTTGTTGTTTTACTCACAATGACTTTACACTCAATAATATTCTAGTACGCACAAATTGGCAGGAAGAAAAAGAGAATATTGTTAAATTAATAGACTGGGAACGTTGTGATTGGGGAGACCCTACTTTTGACGTGGGAACTTTAATTAGTAGTTATCTACAACTTTGGCTGAATAGTTTAGTTATTAGTAAATCTTTAAGCATAGAAGAATCTCTACGTTTAGCAACAACACCTTTAGAATTATTACAACCTTCTATTGCTAGTTTTGTCTTGACTTATCTTGACACTTTCCCAGAAATAGTAGAACACTTTCCTGACTTTTTACCACGAGCAATACAATTTGCAGGCTTTAGTTTAATTCAGCAAATTCAAGCAATGATTCAGTATCAAAAATCTTTTGGTAATACAGGTATTGCCATGTTGCAAGTTGCCAAGACATTATTATGTCGTCCCCAACAATCAATTCCCACAATCTTTGGTACTGCTGCTACAAAATTGAGTAATTTTTCTACTTCTTTAGTCTAAGTAAAATACAGCAACCCGCGCTTATTTTGTAAGATTTTATCGTAGGGGTTTGGTCTCCAAACCCTAGTCAACATAATGGGATTTGGAAATCAAACCCCTACAGTTTTTCTCACATCTCATTTCTATAAATATCAATTCAAAATAAATTAAAAAGCCATGCAATTACTTGAATTTTCATCAGTTCAGCAAACTACTAAAACTCAGGATAGATTACATAATGTTTTACAAGATATTGTACAAAATGTTGAGATTAAATCTAATTTTTGCATTCAACATCCCAACTATAAACCATTTGAATTACCTGATGATGTTGTCTCTCGTTTTCAAAGTTTACCAACAGAAATACGGAATAAATATATAGGTCTTATTCTGCGAAGTTTTCTCTATGGAGTTTATTACAATGGTTCGATGAAAACTGCTTCAGAATCAGAATTAGAGGAAAATCGTTTACAGCTAGATTTAGAAAACAATACCTTTTTAGGAATAGATGTAGAGTTTTATGAAAAGCTCCATAAAAGTAATCAAGGAGAAGGTTATTTTGATGCTGAATGGCAAATTCTGAAAGAAGAAAATGATGGTAGTCTAGTTGTAACGAAAGGTGGCTTAAAACTCCATATTGAACGAGAAAAACATTTAAAAAATGCTCAAAAAAATTCTACAATTGGCGATCTAGTAGAAATTAAAATGCCAAAAAACTTAGTACAAAATGGTTTTTATATGGCAGTTAGTAATTCAGGAGTGCAGAGTTATAGAGCTTCAGAAAATAATGTAACTACAGTTAGACTCTATTTTAATTTAACTCCTGAAGGTACTATTAAAGTAATGAAAAATTTGACAGAACAGTTAAATCAAAAAGCTATTCCTTTTAGTTTTAAAGTTTTGTATAATCCTGATGAATATAAACGCTACGATTCAGGAGTTCTCTACTTTAATCGGGAATATTGTGAATTAGTTTTAGCTGTTCTTAAAAATGTTTATTCCCAGACTAAATCACACTTTAAACCAGAAATTCCTTTATTCACAAAACAATTAGCACCAGGATTAGGTTTAGCTGAAGAACCAGACAAAAAGTTTAGTATCCAAGAAAGTTTTGGCATGAACAGATGTCAAATTATAGTTAATGGTTTACTGAAAGCTTGGCATGAAAGTGATAACTCACCAGAGAATCGGATGAATGCCATTTTAGAGCAATTTAATTTGCTAGGAATTGATGTAGAACGTCCCTATCTCAATGCCAATTCTGAAGATATATATCATTTTTAGAATCGGTTATTTTCTTAAACTTACCAAGGAGAATATTTAACAATGGCTAAAATTGAAATTTCCGACTTAAATCTAATAGGATTTGATTTATTTCAAGGAGAAGAAAGTTTTCTCAATGATTTAACTGATGACGTATATATTAGAGGAGGTGCTTTTACTACTCCTGCTACTAATATTAGTGTCATTGATATTCCAGTTTCTGAAGATATTTTCTCTCAATCAATCTCTTTTGTTTATTAAGAGATTATCATCAGACAAAACAATCAAAATCCCGATCTACAAATAACTAATCACTTAGGAGAAAACATTCAATGGCTAACATTACAATTTCTGAATTACGTCCTGCGGGTACTGAATTATTCTTAGATTCTGAGAGTTTTATTAATGAACTTGCAGATGAGGAATTGAGCTTAACTAAAGGGGGATTAACAATACTCCCATCTATAATTATATACATCACACCTGGATATGCTCCCTATACTTATATTAATTCTAGGTAGTCATCCCCAAACCCATTTATAGAAAACATTAGATAAATTAGTTCAGAGCTAATAATATTAGCTCTGACTTTTTTTGTTGCTATTTTTTGCTTTTGTATAAGCCACTTAAAGATTATTTATCAAGAGAAAATAAACATCCTGAAGAGTTTAATTTAGATAAAAGATTAAAGGCCCAAAAATATTGTCAGAGCAAATTTTTCTTTAAGTATGATAATTATGTCTCAAAAAAAATTGATATTTGCTGGATTTTTATCATCTGAAGACAACATCAAGTAATTAGGCTTGATTGCTCATTAAATCCTTTCGTATAACTCAATTATTTATGTCTTTTTTATCATCAAAAAAGGCTTTGCAAACAAAAAAAAATCACTTACTATAGTCAATGTGAAGAGGTGAACAACCTCAAGCAAAAATCAAAAATTATAACAAGGAGAACATTTACAATGGCTAAGATCACTGTTTCTAATCTAACTGCTGCTGGTTCTGAACTTTTCATGGACTCAGAAAGCTTTCTAAATGATGTAACTGATGAAGAGCTTTTTGCTACTACTGGTGGAATCACTCCTTTAGGATATGTTGTAGTCTTCAGTGTTAAGGTATCTACTGGTTGGATTGCTGGTGGTGCAGCACTCGGTGCTGGTGCTGCAATTGCAGAATTTTAGATAAAGATAACTTGAAGTAAAAACTGAAAACTAAAGGAGATAATAAATGTCTGTAATCGCTATTAATAATTTAAGTCCAGTAGGAGCAGACCTACTTTCTGATCGAGAAACTTTTTTAAACGAGCTAACTGATAGTGAACTCAGTAATACACAAGGTGGATTTACTGTAACTATCTTAGCAGTTGGTGCAGGTGTAGGAGCTGGCTATGCTATCACTAAAGCTGGTGTAGCTATAGTTAAAGCTGTTTTCTAAATTATCATTTTTGCTTGGTAATTATTACCAGGGAATTGACAATAGCGTAGTAGGATAAAATCCTAATTCATTATTTGAATTTTGCTTACTATCCTACTACTTTTTTAGCAAAAACTTTAGGAGTAATAAAATATATGAAACTTGCCTTTGCACTATCAATTTTCAGTATCATAATAGCAATTCCCTATATTTTTTATGCAGATTATGCAGGTACTATAGCTTTCCTATCTCTAGGTATTTCTCTAGCACTGATGGAAGATGTTGGAACTGATAGATTACTAATGCTAAGTGGGGATGGTATGCTTTCAGTTAAAGCAATTTTTGCCTGGGTTACTCTGATTGGATTTATCATTCTGTTTTCTTATAAAGTAATTAGAGATACTAGGCAAAGTATGTAATTTTATCAATCTGTAAATTTATGCAAATAACTGACTTATCTCCACAAAAAACTATGCCACAAGTGGAGAGTATTCATCCCACTATTAAATTTCCAGAATCTGATTTACCTTTCTATCGAAAATTAGGGCGTACAAATTTAGAAGTTAGCTGTCTTGGTTTAGGTGGTGGAGGTGGTATTTCTAGTGACGATACACTCTATGCTTTTGACCAGGGTATAAATTACTTTTTTTTCTCCAGCGATCTACATCATTATTTATATAGTTTAATGTCCGGAGCTTTACGTCAGTTATGTGGACGTGGTTCTTCTGTCAGGGAAAAAGTGGTATTAGCAACTGTAACTTATATCAAAAACCCAGAAATGGTATTGGGAGCATTATTGGATCAATTTGCCGAGTTAGGAATAGATTACATTGATGTTTTTTTCTGGGGTTGGGTAGGGACAAAAGATGGAACAGCTTTAGAAGAATGTTTACAACTTTCTCCAGACTTGAAAGGTTCTAATTCTGTTTATCAACGAACTGTAGAAAGAATGTTTGGTCTTTCCGAACGCTTGAAAAAGATGGGTGTGGTTCGATATATCGGCGCTTCTTTCCACGATATTAATTTAGCAAAACAATGGTCTAATAGTCCTCTGTTAGATGTAATAATGGTTCGACACAATGTTGCCCATAGGACTGCCCAAAATCAATTACTTAATCAATTAAATCAAGAAGATACAAAACGTCCAGGTATTGTAACTTTTAAGTCCAGTGGTTCTCACTCTGGTGCGCTTTGGGATACTCCTGTAGGTTTACCAGATGGTTGTTGGCAACCTTCTGTACCTGATTTTTATCGCTATTCTTTGACTCAAAACTCTGTAGATGTATGTTTAACAGGTTTACAATGTCGAGCAGAAATTGATGCTGCGATGGCAGGCGTTCAAAAAGGAAAATTAACAAAGACCGAAATAGAATACCTGAATTTATATGGAGATTTGCATCGTGGCCGTCTCAAGATAGAAGATATCTCTGCTCAATCTTTGCTTTACTCTAGGTAGAAGTTGATTAATACTATAGTAAATATCTTTAATATTTAAACAATGAGAGAAACTTTAGAAAAGTTACAATTACCAAATATATCAGAAGCTACCGACGAAGAGATTATTGGGTATTTGCGACGTTCCTGTAAACTTGCAGCAACAGCAGAGTCTGCTGAAGAAGAAGCGTTAATTTTGGGTATTTGTCAAGATTTAGACATCACAATTTCTGATGAAGAGTTGCAAAAAGCTGGTGATACATTTCGTCAAGAACATCATCTTGCTGAAGCATCAAAGACTATAGAATGGTTGAAAAAACAAAGAATTACAGTAGAAGATTGGTCTGAGGGAATTAGAATATCTTTACTAGCTCAGAAACTAAAAGAACATTTGTTTGGAGAAATAGTAGACACTGATTACATAACTAACCGTAATAATTATCAACGTTTTGCTCTATCCCAAATTTTAGTTTCTAACCTAACTGACGCTGTAGAAATACTTCGGTTATTAAGAGAAGAGAATGCTTCTTTTTGTGCCTTAGCACTAGAATATTCTAAAGGAAAGCAGTCTCAACAAAATGGAGGTTTTGCTGGAGTCAAGTTTTTAGTGGAACTATTACCAGAAATTTCTCAAGTTGTTGCTGATGCTCAAGAAGGTGATATTTTAGGTCCTATTCAAACTAAGTTAGGATACCATATCCTCAGAATTGAGAAAAAATTTCCCGTAACTCTAATAGAAGTTAGGGAGCAAGTCATAGAATCTCTGTTTCAAGTTTGGTTGCATCAGAAAATTCACTCTCAAGAAAATTTTTCCTGAAATCAATATATCAACAATAAGCCCTCCTCTATAATCATTACATTAGAGGGCTTATTATAAAACTAAATTAGACTAACTATGCTACCTGAATATTTTCATCAAGCTTTTTGACAATTTCAACCTGACTAACTTGCTCTTTTATCCACCCATCAAACAATTCTGAAAGAATTTGATAACGCAATTTTTCTGTTAACTCTGGTTGAATAATTTCTTCTACAAAAATTAAATGTACTCCTTTAGAAGTTATTACAGGTTTAACAACTTGTGGTGGTTGAGCAGCGAAAACCACTGCGGAAATTTCTGGTTTTAATTCCCGGCGTTTTACTATTCCTCGATAACCGCCAGAACGTCGTAATTCTTGCTCTTGAATATACTGATGGGCAACTTCATAAAAAGTCATTTCTCCTTCCTGAATAGCATAGTATAATTCCATTGCTAAATCTTCATCATCTAACACAGCTTCATAAATAACTGCACCAGCATAATTTAACTGATTTTCAAAGAAATATGGTTCTACTTTATTTAAAAATAAATGATTAGCTAATTTTCCAGATAAAAAACTATAGTAAACCATTTCTTCAAAATCATCAAGAGATAAACCATACTTTTCTAACCAAGTCCATGTTTCCTTTGCAGCATGGAGTTTATTCATTGCCCGCATTGCATCTGCTGCTTTTTGCAGTTCTTCTGTTGTTGTTTCAATGCTTGCCTCTGCTGCTGCTGTTGTCAGAATTTTGCGGGTAATTATTCCTTCTATAATTTCTGGAACCTTCAAAGATAATTTGACTTGCTTGAGAATATCTTCAGCAGTAATAGTAATAGATTGTGACATGATTTTTCTCCTTTTTTGTTAATTGAAATATCAAAATTGAAAATTGTTGATAGTTTAGTAACTACAGCTTTTTATTAAATAATAATGAATCGTGGAACATGAAAAATTTCTCTAATTATCCATTATCCATTATCCATCTCCAGAAAAGAGGGAACAGGGAACAGGGAAGAATAATTGATAATTTATGGATAATAATTAATTTGATTTTTGATTATTGGAGATGTCTATTGAAAAGGAGAGACTTTCAACCTAGATTCAATTAATTATCAATTATCAATCATCCATTATCAATTATCCATTATCAATTATTAATTATCCATTATCAATTATATTTATAGTTCTAAACCACCTTTTTGTAATTTTTTAAACGGATCGATAATAAAGTCAATTACCCGACGTTGACGGACAATTACTTCAGCAGTTGCAGTATCTCCAGGACGGAGAACAATACATTCATTTTTAGTAGGAATGCAAGCTTGTTCTAAATCAATTTCTAACTCATAAGCCGCTATCGGACCTTGATTAGTTTCTTGAATTTCAGAAGTAGGAGAAATTTTAGTTAAGGTTGCTTCAACAATACCATAATCTTGAAAAGGATAAGCATCAAATTTTAATTTGACTGGCATTCCTTCTTTTAGAGAACCACTTTCTCCAGTTGCCATTTCTGCTTTTAACAATAGAAAAGAATTTTTAGGAGCAATTTCTACAACCATCTCTCCTTGCTGTACCACATCTCCTACTTTATCCACTGGCAAATTAAAAATTGTACCATTAGATTTTGCTTTAACTGTTCGTTTTTCTAAGTCAAAATTTAAAGATTCTATTTCTTTTTCTGTTTGAGCAATTTCTGAACTTAAACCAGTTTTTTGAGTATCCATATTCTTGAGTTGTTCTTTGATTTTTGAGATAGCAATTTCGCCTGCATGAATAATAGTTTGATAATTATTTTCTTGTTCTCCAAGACGTAATTCTGCTTGCTCAATTTCTGATGCAGCTTGATGAATAATTCGTTCATAACTACTTTTTTGTTCTGCTAAACGTAACTCAGCTTGTTCAATATCTGATTTAGATTGATGCAGAATTCGATTATAACTACCTTGCTGTTCTTCTAAGCGTAATTCAGCTTGTTTAACATCTGCTGCTGCTTGATGAATTACCCGATCATAATTTTCTTCCTGTTCTTGTAAACGTAATTTTGCTTGCTCTAAATCTGCTTGAGATTGTTCTAATAATCTTTGTCTTTCTTCTGATATATTCTCCCTTTCAACTACTTGAACTTCACTGACTACACCCTCAGTCCAAATATTGCGGTATCGTTCTACTTCTCGCAAAGATTTTTGCCACCGTATTTCTGATAACTCTAAAGCAGTTTCACTATCACTCACACGTTGTTTTCCTTGACTAACTTGAGCAAGTTTTTCTTCTTTCTGTAAATTGAAAGTGCTGTTTAAAGCTGCAAGATTTTGTTTTGCTTGATGAACTTGAGCTAATTTTTCTTCCTGTTGTAAACTAGATGTTCTATTCAAAGCATCAAGGTTTTGTTGTGCCTGATGAACTTGAGCTAATTTCTCTTCTTTCTGAATATTATAGACAGTTTTGAGAGACTGTAAATTACGTTTTGCTTGCTCAATTTGAGCTAACTTTTCTAACTTTTGAGATTGATTTTGTCGTTGCTGAGTTTGCAGCTCTATTTCTAATTGCCCTTTCTGTTTTTCTAATTGTATCAGGCGATTATTTTCCCCTTCTAATTTAATCTGAAGTTGCTGGAGTCTATCTTGAATTTGTCTGGAGTCAAACTCAATTAAAATATCTCCCTCTTTGACTATATCTCCTTCTTCTATATGAACTTTTTTGACTGTCTCTGCAAAATCAACTTCTTGTTTTAATGTACCTTTTTGTGGTTCTAATCTACCTCTAGCAACTCCTGTTTCATCTACTTTTGAAAGCATTGACCAAGGTAATACAATTGTCACAAATAACACGAGAAAATATAGTAGTCCTCTCGTCCATCTTTGAGGTAAAGCATCTAGTAATTCTTTAGTGGCATAAGACCAATCTGCACTGGATGTTTCTCTAATTTCAGTTAATAAAGTGTGGTTAGGAGGACGATAACTAAGAGTATTCTTTTCTAATGTAACTAGGTCAGTATCTAATTTTTTATGACCATTGGATTCGATTATTTCTGGTGAATTTAGTTGCGGCATAATTGAATTTATTCCTTATTATGGGGTCTTGGATAAATTTGTTTGGCAACGGGAGCAAGATGCTCCCACTACCCAATAATTTAATTTTGACAGACTACTAAAATTAAACTCAGTCAAAACAAAAAAGCACTTAGCTTAATGTTAATCACTAATATCATCTATTGTTCCCAAGAAATCGGATAATTAGCGATAGTAAATCCTTTGTTTGTAGTTTTGCTCTACCCCTAGAATATTTCAGGGGCTAGAGCAAAACTACAAGCATAATTTTCAGGATTTTACCGAACATGATATGAAGCTAATACTTTAAGAATTTGTTTGATAGATTGAACCCCCTAAATAAGGGAGACTTTTTTTTGTATTTCCCCCCTTTTCAAGGGGGGCTAGAAGATATCTAAATCAAAATTCATACTTTTCAAACATCTTTTAAGCAGCTACACTTAATTGTTGCTGATTCAAATAATAGTAATGACCTCGTTTTGCCATTAACTCTTCGTGTTTTCCTTGCTCAATTAATACCCCTTTATCTAATACTAAAATCACATCAGCTTGACGCACAGTAGATAAACGGTGAGCAATAATTAATGTAGTCCTATCTTTCAGTATTTGATTAAAATTTGTCTGAATAATTCGCTCTGACTCAGCATCTAAATGAGAGGTTGCTTCATCTAATACTAATAACTGAGGATTTCCTAACAAAGCACGAGCGATCGCTAATCTTTGTCTTTGACCACCTGATAACATTCCGCCCCCTTCACCAATTTGAGTTTCATAACCCATGGGCAACTTTTTAATAAAATCATCAGCTCCAGCTAATTTTGCTGCTTGGATAATTTCTGTTAAACTTGCTGAGGGGTGAGCAATACTCAAGTTTTCCCGAATGGTACCGCCAAATAAAAAGGTATCCTGGTCAACTACGCCAATATGTTGGCGCAGCGAAGGTAATGATAAAGTAGTTATATCCTGACCATCAATCAAAATTTTGCCATCGGTGGCAGGATAAAGCCCCAAAACTAACTTGGAAATAGTCGTTTTTCCCGAACCACTGCGCCCCACTAATGCCACAGTTTGTCCTGGTTTCACCTCAAAACTAAGATTTTCCAAAACATTTATATCGCTCTCTGGATGATAACGGAAAGTCACATTATCAAACTGAATATGACCCCGTAACCCTAAAACAGACTGTCGGACTTGATGTTGTAAATCTTCCTCTGGTTCGGTATCAATTACATCATTGATTCTTTCGATGGCAATAATTACTTCCTGAACTTGATTCCAGAGTACGGTCAATCGTTGGAAGGGGGTAATCACATTACCAATTAACATATTAAAAGCAACTAACTGCCCAATAGTCAATTCTCCCTGAATTACTAACCACGCGCCAAACCAGAGTAAACCAGTAGTTACTAAAGTTTCTATTCCAGAACTAAATATTTGCAGTCTGTTACCAATAATTTGCCCAGAGAAGTTTTTTCTGACAGACTTATTTAGAAATTCTTCCCACCGCCAGCGCACCGTTTGTTCCACTGCCATTGACTTAACAGTACGCACACCAGAAAGCGATTCAATTAAATAACTATTCTCCTCTGCTAATGCACCAAAAATTTCCCTGGAAATTCTGCGTAAGAAAGGGGTAGCAATTAGAGCTAAAATCACAAACGGCGGTACAATAACCAACGCCAGCAAAGCCATTTTCCAACTATACCAGAACATTAGTCCGACATAAATAAACACTGTCAACAAATCTAGTAAAATTGACAGTGCTTCTCCTGTTAAAAAGCGTTGAATTTTCTGGTTTTCCTGAACACGGGAAATAATATCCCCCACATAACGAGACTCAAAAAAGTTGAGAGGTAAGCGAAAAGTATGACGAATAAATCCGACAATTAACGAAACATGAACCTTATTCGCTGTATGGTCAAGGAGATATTGACGCAACCCCCTCATTGCCACCTGGAACAAACCAAAAATAATCAACCCCAAACCCACAGCAGTTAATGTCAGCGTGCTACCCTGCACTACCACCCGGTCTAATAATAGTTGGGTAAATAACGGGGTAATCAATCCAAAAATCTGAATAATGACTGAGGCGATAAATACTTCTATTAGTACACCCCCATGAGGTTTGATTAATTCAAAAAATTGCCAGAATGGAGTAACTGTATCCTTGGCTTCTTTGATTAAAGCAGTCGGTTGCAACAGCAAAGCATAACCTGTCCAACCATCTTTAAATTCTCTATGGGTAAGGGTGCGTTGACCGATACCAGGGTCTGCTACAACAACGTGCTTGCGGCCAACTTCATAGACTACGACATAATGCTTACCTTCCCAGTGAACAATAGCAGGTAATTTTTGTTTGCCAAGTTGGTCGAGACTTGCTCTGACTGGTCTGGTTGCAAACCCAATACTTTCTGCTGCTGCTGATAACCCCCGCAGTGAAGCACCATTTCGGTCTACATTGGCAATATCTCGGACTCGGTTAACGCTGAAACGCTTCCCCCAATAACGAGCTACCATAACTAAACTAGCAGCTCCACAGTCAGAGGCACTTTGTTGGGCAAAAAATGGATAACGTCTGGTAATTCGTTGTAGTAGATGACCTACTCTTTGACTGGGGCTAGGAAAGTAGGCTTTTCTAATCTTTTTCTGGGCAATGTCTTCAGTGTGTCTATTCTCATATTTGACAGTAGTGGGGAAATTATCAGTAGAGGTAACAGATAATTGAGAAGTTTGCCCTAAAGGAATTGGTAGGTTATCTGATTTTACCTGGAGGGAATTTTGCTTTTGAGCAATTTCGTACAGGTGTTCTCGAATTTGAGGATATTTTTCTATAAGTGGGGTCAGGGTTTTTCCCGACAAATAGCCAAGTTTCAAATTTACTGATGCTCTGGCTGAGTAGGGTAGAAAGTTAGCATTGGGAAATAGGCTACATTCGCCAAATGTTGCTCCTGCATTTAAGGTGGTAATTAATTCACCAGCCTCATCTAGTAGTCTAACTTTGCCTGCAATAATAATATAGATGCCTGACTCTTCTCCCTCTGCTTGCCAAAATTGACCGACTTTGGGTGTTAAATATTCTAATGTTTTCAGGTAATTTCCTATTTCTTTTTCTGAAAGTGAGTATCCTAAGACATCAGTGAGCTGCCCCTGAGTCAAAGCAGGAGTGGGTGCATTTTGAACCATAACTCAAAATTTTGTTTACTAAATATTTAGTGTTATTAGTGTTAGTTATTAAAAGTGTTGAAACTTAATATTCCCAGGGATGGGTTAAGACTTAGGTCAGAGTTAAGGTCTCGAATTACAATGTTTTTGCCATTAATATCTTGACCAGGAATTTCTTCCGCTTTCGCTGGCTTTGGTTTGGTCGATAAACCCATTTGTTTAAGTAAGCGGTTAATATGGCGATCGCTTAATTCAATGTCAAATTCTTTTGCTAAATGTTTGCTTAACCAATTAGCAGTCCACCGCCGAAATACATAACCAAATTCCCTGGGACTATTACTTACTAGCTGTTTCAACCTTTCTAAATATTGTTCGTTGACTTCTTGGGGACGACCTATAGGATGATTTTTCCATGTATGAGCTTGACCAGACTTGGCGACAAGTATCCAATGTCTAGCCGTACCCGGAGAACAACCAATAGCTTTACAGATTTGACTCTGGGTTTTCCCTTCATCTGCTAGCAGCATGATTTCTATTCTCTGGCGATATTGCCACGGCAACTGATCCTCTAGATTTTTTTCTAAGAGTTTACGCTGAAAAGATGTCAAGCACTTGCCATTTAAACTTGACTTACTCGTTGTAACTTGGGAGTTTGAGTGATTGGACAACATAGGTTTATAGCTATTTATTATATAACTCCGGTTTTTCTACGAGAGATATATTTCTCTACTACATATAGTTATGCAGTTTTGTCTTTTTTATTTGAAAACTTGTTTTTATCTGATTAGTTAAATTTGATTATTCCTAATTTACCTAGCAATTTAGAATCTGGACAGCTATTTGACAGACTTTTAGGTTTTGCCTTAATCTGCTAGCACTATGATTTCTATTTTCTGGGGATATTGCCACGGCAACCGATCATCTAGATTGTTTCTAGGAGTTGACGCTGGAAAGATGTCAAGCAGTTGCCATGTACACTTGACTTACTCGTTGTAACTCTAGAGCTTAAGTGATTGGACAACATAGGTTGATCATTACTTGTTTATAACTCCAGTTTTTCTACGAGAAATATATTTTTTAATGGTAGTAGTGTACAAGTAGTGATATCCTCAAAAAAGTCAAGTAGTCAGGGAAATACTATTTCTTTTAAACTAGGAATTTAAGCTATCAAGGTATTTGATTTTTTGTTCCCTGTTCCCTACCTCTAGCCCAAATCACTACATCTACAGGAATACCTTTTTAACTTCACAACTACATATAGTTGTACAGTTTTGTCTTTTTTATTTGAACACTTTTTTTTATATGATTGGTTAAATTTCTTTATCCCAAATTTGCCTAGAAATTTATAATTTTGAAAACCCTTTGCCAGACTTTCCTAGTTATTAGTTAAAGTCTGAATCTTTTTGTTTGTAAAAAGGGTTAATTAACAGGATTATGTATTCAGGATCACATCATATTTTAGTTTGCCAAAATTGACTTAACCCTGATGGCTAAAAAGATAACTTAATGTCTATATCAATGCAAGAGTTTTGCTCGTACTTCATCAAATCTTCATATATCTATTCTAAATACCTCTTTTGATGAAGTCTAATACGATGCCCACTTCTCGAACCCTTTGCCAGACTTTCCTAGCCCTTAGTTGAAGTCTGAGTCTGTTTATTTTTTAGAAGGGTTAATTAATAGGATTATGTATTGAGGATCACATCATCTTTGAATTTGCCAGAATTTACTTAACCCTGATGGCTAAAAAGATAACTTAATGTCTATTATCTATAACAAGAGTTTTGCTCGTACTTCATCAAATCTTCATATATCTACTCTAAATACCTCTTTTAATGAAGTCTATTATGTCAGTTAAATTTTTAATTGTATTATGATATGAACAAAAATGAGATGCTGAGTCTAACCCCTTTTTTTGGGAACATATCTAGTGGTACTTATATCATGTCCGGGTAATTAGTGATAAAAAAACTTTCTTCTTCTTTTTCCTTTCTTAGCTCCTGACTCCTGACTCCTGACTCCTGACTCCTGAGAGTTTATTTATAACTGTTCAACCGGACATGATATTACACATTTTTTTCCAGAAAAACTCCTTGGTTACAGAGCATTCTCAAGGAAAAGTCAATCTAGACATAAGAATTGTAGCTATTTATGACTCAAAAAGACTATACTTTTTGCTATGTCTAGGTTTGAGGCTTTTTTTTTCTATTTAGTGACAACTCTAATATATGTTGATAGCTATACTGTAGTCTTCAATCTCCCGACACTTCCCCTCCACGGGGGTTAGGGGTGGCTCCGACACTCCCAATTTATAGTTCCCAAATGGGTTCTATATAAATACCATGTTATATCTACGCCACGGCTAAGAATTTTTGTTCTCTTTGTTGATGCTGTAAATTGCGCATATGTTCAAACAATTTCCAACAGTATGCTTCTGAAAGTCCACAAGTTATAGCGCCTCGAAGTACAACGCTAGAATACCATTCATTGGGCGCTAATTCCTTGGCTAATTTATCGACAACTACATAAGTATAAACCGCCCTATATAATTTATCTTGACTATATACTTCAACTATTTCTGGTCGATAACCACCGTAGTGAACTTGTTTAACAAAGTCAAACTTTACTGTTTCTCTTTCATCTAAGCGATCGCGCAACCTTAAAGGTAAATTATAAAGCACTCCTTCTACAGTAGAATTTTTGTCTTTGACTACATCTAATGCTCCACAGTTACGCTTTTCTGAATAACGATAAAACCCTAGTCTGTATCCTTTAAGTTTAGCTGGACCAATCACATAGGGATAAGTATTTTCACCCAAAGTCCTTTTTAAATCTACAGGACACATACAGGAACCATAAGCAAAGTAGTAAAATTTTTTCTCTGCATAAATCAGCTTTTTCATCTTTATTTTTGAGTTGAGAATATGAGTTAGTATATGTCTATCAAGACATATTAAACAAGAAGATTTTGTATTAAAATATGCTTAAATATGCCTAAAAAATTACTTTTGTTTAAGCTGTACTCAAGTGAGATTGGGATGTTTTTATTGCTGATAAATTTATACAGCAGATTCCAGGTATATGAAGTACAGAAATTAATAATTAAATGTTCCCAGTGCGGGCATCTTGCCCGCGAAGGGTGTACCTCACTAAAATGGAATCTAGTGTAAGTATTCAGCTATTAACAGTAAGCTTGTTCTAGAGCATCATGGACTAATAACTTTTTGATTATAGCAACCGCCAAGGCGCTTAGGACAATTAGTGCGAGCATCTTGCTCGCGTCATAAATCATCATAATTACCCGATGTCCTAACTATAGTGGCGACTGCTATAATCTAGAAAATTAGCTAATTTGCTTTGAAAGTAACTTTTAATATTCGATCAATTTTACCAAATAATTAAGGTTTAAAGCCTCTCTTTTAAAGGAGAAACAAGAAAAAATTTTCCTTTTATTCAATCCTCGTCCTTTGAGGGAGAGGTAATTATCCATTATTAATTATCCATTATCCATTATTGAAAATAATAGTTCCTTTTTCAAATATAATAAATTAATAGCTGACCGCTAAAAGCTGACGGCTGAATGCTTAGATAAATTTTCATTTTTGCTATCTGCAACTTCCACAGGTAAACAAACAGTAAAAGTAGAACCCAAACCAATTTTACTATCAACGGTAATATTGCCACCCATCATCTGGCAAAAACGCTGACTAATTGCTAAACCCAAACCAGTTCCACCATACTGACGAGTAGTTGACTCATCTGCTTGGGTAAAAGGTTTAAATAAATACTTAATTTGATCTAAGCTGATACCGATACCATTATCCGTGACAGAAATTACAATTTGCTCTCTTTGACGATTGACTCTCAAATTAATTTCACCTTGATGTGTGAATTTAGCAGCATTACTCAGTATATTAGATATAATTTGTTGGACTTTGATTGGATCGGCGTACATAATACCAATATCTTCTACTCCTTCTACTGTCAAAATATTGCCATTTTTGATAACTAAAGGTTCTACTGATTTAACTGCATTTTTGATTAAAGATGATAAGTTAAAATCTTCCAAATATAATTTTATTTTATTAGTTTCTATTTTGGAAATCTCAATAACTTCTTGAATCATTTTTAATAACTTTTGACTTTCAAAACTAATTTTTTGTAAGTCATTACTTAAATCTTGGTAACCCAATTCATTAATTTCTTCATGCAATAAATCGCTATAGCCAATAATAGCGTTTAAAGGTGTTTTTAATTCGTGACTAATATTAGCTAAAAATGCAGTTTTGGCTTGGTTAGCTGCCTCTGCATTTTTTCTAGCTAATTCTAGTTCTAATTGAGTAGAACGACGTTCAGTAATATCACGGAATGTCGCTACGACAGCTTCTATATTTTCTTGTTGATCCAATACTGGGCTAATAATATATTCATAATCTCTTTGAGTTCCTTTTGTGGGAAAACATCCTTCTGATTTAATTGATTCACCCGTAGTTAAAACTTTTTTGATTTGCTCATCTAACTGTTGAATAATTTCCTGGGAAAATCTCAGTTCTTTAATTGTTTTCCCAATCATTTCATCTGGCTCCATCCCCAAATATGCTGCACCATTTTTGCTTACATAAGTATATTTTCCTGAAGTATCAAAAAGATAAATTGGATCTACTGAAGTATTCAAAATACTATTAACTGTTCTAGCGTTTTGTGACAGTTCATTAGCTATTTTATTTGCAATTATATTCGCCTTATTTTTAGCATTTATTTCCTGTTTAAGTTGTTCATTTACTTTTTTCAAAGAAATAGTACGTTCTGCTACTCTATCTTCCAGCTCTTGATTGATGTTAGCTAATAATGTTTGTACTTCGATGCGATAATTAATATTTGTAGATATACTAGCAATTCCATAGATACAACCATCTAAATTGTAAACTGGAAATTTGCTAGAAATATAAGAGTTATATCCATGTCTGTCAGGTAAAATTTCTTCAAATTTTAAACATTTGTTTGCTTCTAGAACTATTTGATTTATCCGATTAGAATATGCAGCATTCTTGAGGAAACAAATCATAGTTGATTTTGCCAATAATTTTTTCTTTTTCCAGATTAAAATTATCTGTAAAATGACGATTTATTAAAACATATTTTCCTTCTAAATCTTGAATAGAAATAATTGACTGAGAATTATCTATGATTGATTCTAAAATAGCTTGTTTTTTTTCTAAGTCAATTTTTGCTGCTTGGCAACTTTTCAGTTCTTGCTGTAATTGTTCGTTACTTTGTCGGATTTGTTTTAATTTTCTATCAATCAATCTGGAAAAATTTTTATTAACAAAATGAATAGTTATTTGTAAAAATATAATTAATATAATTATTGACAAGATCAACATTTTGATTTTAAGTATTAGTTTCAAATTAAGCATTTAGCTATTAGCATTTCCGTTCCGGAATGCTACGCAAACAGCCAACAGCTTTTAAGCATATTCAAGAATGACTAAGGTTATACCGTTTCACTAAAGTTAGAACTTAGAAGTCATAAGTCATAAGTGATATTTGAGAGACTTGAAACCTCGTTTTTACAATAATTTCAGCTTATTATTTCACTTCATTAGTTATCCACTATTTGTGACACTTTTTAAGTGAATTGGTATTAGTTGATGACCAATTTCATGTATAACTTTTAATTGTCTTTAAAGACTAATTTCTCCTGCCAAGATAATAAGTTAATAACTCATAACTGATAATGCAGTTCCGACCATAGGAGGCTAGCTGTTAACGTAGTTCCTCAGTTTGCGTAGCATTCTGGAGGAAAGGAGGGAGGGAATTATTAATTATTAATTGTTAATTATTAATTGTTGAATGTAGCGATACACCTGATATGTTCTATATATCTTTAACAATCTAACACATTTATTTGGAAAATTTAGTCCCATAAACGACGACCAGAAATACCTTTAAGTTTTTGATGGGTATCTTTTAACAAGCTTGGTATATTTAACTCTTCGGGACATCTGGGTAAACACTCCCCACATTCAGTACATCGGTTGCCTTTGTTACCAGGAAACCAATGACCTGCATTTTCTAACATCCCATATCGGTATTTACCGAACTCTGTCATATCATAGGCTACACTTAAGTTTCTTAATCTCAGGATTTCTGGAATATGAATATTCTCTGGACAAGGTAAACAAGCATAACATTGGCTACATCGATCAGTGCCCAGAGTTTTCAAAGCCTGGGTTTGCAAAGCCTCAAATATTTCCGTTTCTTGAGAAGTTAAAGGTTCTGTCCGATCGCCCATAGCTAGAGGCCATTTTAATTCTTCTGGCCTAGCAGCACCTATACTTAAAGTTGTTATTCTGGGATCGCTTAACAAAAATCTATAATTTAACTCTAGTGGAGAAAATGGCCGACACAACTTCTGAAGAGTAGAAGATGGTGTATATAATTGACCACCTTTATCTGCTGGAGAAATAATAAAAATGCCCATATCTTTTTGATGGGCTAATTCCACAGCAGGAGCGTTACGTTGAAAAAAGTAGTAGTAATGTAGATTAATAAATTGAAAAAAGTCTGTATTAATAGTTGCTAAAATTACTTCTAAAGGAGCATGAGTTGAGAAACCAAGATGTTTAACTCGCCCATCATCCATTGCCTGATGTAGCGCTTTAATTCCATGATGGGTAATTTCTAAATGTTCCCAAGTATTGATACCATGAATAGCTAAAAAGTCTAAATAGTCTATATTTAGATTTTCCAATGATTGATCTATCCATCTTTCTATCACACTTGCATCTTTTGTCGGTGTAATTTTTGTCGTAATGTAAACTTGGTTACGTTGCAACCCAGATACTAATGCTTTGCCCAGATACTTTTCACTTTTGCCATAACCTCTCGCTGTTTCTATATGGTTAACTCCCATATCTACAGCTTGGTATATTGTTTCCACAGCATTTTCCTCAGTTGCTAAATATCGCATAGTTCCTAGAGAAAAAACTGAGATAGGATGGTTTGTTTTGCCAAACCTACGATAATACATCTTTCATTAATGGATAATGGATAATTGATAATGGATAATTGATAATTGATCATCAAAACTATTAGACATCTGGTGATAATCAAAAATAAAATCAATTATAGAGTAGAAATAATCAATTATTTCCCCTCCTGGGAGCAGGGCTAATTCTTTGTCGTCAGAGAATATTTACAACCCTATATTTTTTTGAGTTCCTGTGCTTCCCACACTTCCCACACTTCCCACACTTCCCACACTCCCCACCCCCTTCTCTTTTTTTCTCTGGTGACAATAAATTGACCCTCCCTCCACCGGAGGGGTTAGGGGTGGGTTCCCTACTCCCTATTCCCTATTCCCTATTCCCTCTTTTCTGGAGATGTCTATTGATAATTATCAATTAAGCTGAGACCCATTGAAATTGGATATCCTAAAAACAGATAAACGAGTCCCATTACGAAAATAACTGGGTCGCGCAGCCTCGAATTTTAAGGGGAAATGTTTTTGGAGCGTTGCTCTAATCCCTGTTACAAAAACTACTTCCGTACAGGTAATTCATAAATTACCCCTACTGACTTCTGACTTCATTACTGTCTCCCCTTCTCCGTATTTCCGCATCTCCGCATCAGTCAAAACTAGCAAGTTAGATAGGTAGAAGTGAATTATTAATTATTTGGTAAGATTTTAATTTTTGGTTTTTGATTTTTAGTTTTATCAAGTTAGCGAAATTAGCGATCGCTCTAACAGTTAATCTCAATTCTTTAAATACTCAGGATATCAGATTTGCTGTAATGGTATGTCAAATCCGCGACAACCTCAAGACAATTAGCTCCCTCATCACTCTTAGTAGTGACGGAATGAGAAGAAAAGCCAAATGAGAATCATTGGCCAATATTTTTTATTTCCTGAATAGGTATTATTATAGATATCTCCAATAATAAAAAATAAAATTAATTATTGTACAGAAACCATCAATTATTTCTCCCTACTCCCTACTCCCTGTTTTCTAATACATATATAAACTTCTCTTAGGATAGCTCTCCAGTGCTAGAAGAACCACCACGTTTAATTAAATCTTCAGGACGGAGTTTTGACACAAAGTCCCGAAATTCCTGTCTTTCTTTTTCATCAGCATCTCTGTCTACTGGGATAGAAGCATCTGCCACTACTTCTTCCATCACCCAAATTGGACTATTTGTCCGCAGAGCAATAGCAATAGCATCACTAGGGCGAGCATCAATTTCTTTTCTAGTTTCTCCTTGTTTAACAATTAGCACTGCATAGAAAGTATTGTCCTGCAATGAATGAATTACCACCTTTTCCAGAACACCATTTAGTGATTGTAAAATATTAACCGTCAGGTCGTGAGTTAATGGGCGTGGTGGTTGATTGTTTTCCAGAGCGTTAATAATTGCTTTGGCCTGATCTTGACCTATATAGATTGGTAAAGCACGTCGTTCTGTACCATCCCTTAACAATACGATTGGATTGCGTGTTGCAGCATCCAATGCAATTCCAGCAACTTTCATTTCAATCATCTGCTCGGCCTCATTATTATAATTATTTTGTCAAGTTGTATAAGATATAAATGATTATAGGTAAGCAACAACTAGATTTTAATCTGGTTTGATATTTACCTATTATGAGTTATTTTTACATTTATTTATTATGTTCTATCTTTGGGAGTATGGTGTCTACCTTAAATTAATGCTTCACCAAATCATACAGAGAACGTAATTTAAAGGCTCAGATTATTGTAAATAGGATAATCATAGAGTTTTCGTTTATAAAATTTAACTAAATTTTAATTAATTAATTCAGAGGAAAAAGATTGTTTACAGGATTAGTTCAAGCTTTAGGAAAAATTAAGCTTTTAGCAGAAAGCCAAATTTTAGTATCTTTGACATCATCTCATAATAGCCAAATCATTTTCAAAGACTTGGCCATTGGTGATAGTGTAGCTGTAGACGGTGTTTGTCTAACAGTCATAGATATTTTAGCTCAAGAATTTGTGGCGATCGTATCACCTGAGACCTTACAACGTAGTACACTAGGCCAAGTATCGGATAGGTATGTGAATCTTGAAACTTCATTAAGAGCAGGTAGCAAACTAGGAGGCCATTTTGTGACTGGTCATATTGACGGAGTTGGACGCTTAGAAACCTCTGTTGAAACTATCAATGCTTGGGAAATGAAATTTACAGCACCACAGACAACAGATGAACGATGGCAACGTCAGATTGCACCCTATATTGTATCTAAGGGAAGTATAGCAGTTAATGGCATTAGTTTAACGGTAGCTGATTGTGATGTGGATGGTAACTGGTTTCAGGTAGCAGTTATTCCTCACAGTTTTAATGAAACAAACCTGAGTAATTTAAAACCAGGTAGTTTAGTAAATATTGAAGTAGATATTCTCGGTAAATATGTAGCTAAATTTTTACGTCATGGAGCTAATAATTATTCAGTTTTGCCACCAGCTTTAGGAGATAATTCTACTATTAATAATTTACAGGATATTACACCAGAATTTTTGATAGAAAACGGTTTTATTTAAAATCAGGGAATAGGGAATAGGGAATAGGGAATAGGGATAAAGTACCTTAAATTCCTTGTTTTCCAGAAAGAGTATTCTGTTGACTACTTGACTTTTTTGAGGTTGAAAAACTTGGATTTAACTATATAGAATCCTATTGAACAGTCGTCCGCAGCGACGATAGGAAGCAATCTCGTGGCACCCCGCAATGATGCACGATTAGTAATTATCTGGATTTGATGTCAGACCTGATTTGTTGGTCAAGAATGAAAAACTTAGTTTAACTAAAAGAAATTATGCCATTTTTTGAAAGTGAATATTTACTAGAAAACCGTTCTACTAAACTTACCCAAACTTACCCATGAATGATTGCATGAGCTTTGGAGCTAGCTTCCTGTTTCACAGAAGACCACTGACTATTGTCTGTAACTTATCTTCTCCACAGGCTTAAATTCGCCTGAAACTCAAGCTAATTCTTCAGATAGTTTTCCAAATTTACAGCAGCATTAAAGTCTCTGTCTGCAGTGAAACCACATTCACTACATTTATAAGTTCTCACATTCAACGGCATTTTTTGTTGATGCCCACAGTTTGAACATATC
>JBFRWR010000502.1:0-24909 GCA_051439685.1 Trichodesmium sp. | reverse complement strand
CAAGGTGCAAACGCTACAGTTAAGTAGCTATAGGTTTTTAGAGCGGTTGAATACCTTTGCGCTTTTTTCAGAATAGCACAAAGTCCCCCTGAAAGGGGGAGGCTTTAAACCCTATTTTTCGGTAAATACTTTGAGGTTTAATCAGCAAGATCTATAAAACCCAAATGGGTTCTTTTCTTAAAAATACAAAGCCTTCAGGAAAGCAGTTTTCAGGAGCCTAACAACTATAAGGCTTCAGGAGACCGAAAAATTATGAAAAATGACTGCCGGAATCATCAAACCCTGATGGAAATTCGACTTGTAACTTGTTAAATAGATACCGAATGGTTTCTATAGCAATCCGCGCATAGGTCGCAACTAATCAAAATATAAATAAAAAAGTTGAAACTCCCACCTGTTCCCTGTTCCCTAAAAAGCAGCAAGATTTTTGCAACGAATAAAATAGGATTGCTATATATAGTTTAATTAATTTTGAGTTAAAGTAAATTCATTCAAATATAGTTCCCGGCTGAATAAATGGAGATAATAAATGAAAATAGGAGTTCCAAAGGAAATTAAAGACCAAGAGTTTCGTGTGGGACTTACCCCTGCAAGTGTTAGAGTATGTAGTGAAAATGGTCACCAGGTTTTTATAGAGACACAAGCTGGTTTGGGGGCTGGGTTTAGTGATAATGATTATCTTGAATCAGGAGGACATATCTTATCAGACACTACTGAGGTTTGGAATTGTGACATGATAGTTAAGGTCAAAGAACCCTTGTCCTCAGAGTATCAATTTCTTAAATCAGAACAACTACTATTTACATATTTACATTTAGCTGCGGATCGGAAGTTAACTGAAAGGTTAATCGAAAGTGGCGTAACAGCGATCGCCTATGAAACGGTTGAACTACCTGACCAAAAATTACCTTTATTAACTCCAATGAGTATAATCGCTGGACGTTTGTCTGTTCAGTTTGGAGCTAGATTTTTGGAAAGGCAGCAAGGTGGCAGAGGTGTTCTTTTAGGTGGAGTTCCTGGTGTTACTCCTGGGAAGGTTGTGATCTTAGGAGGAGGGGTTGTTGGAACAGAGGCAGCTAAAATTGCTGTTGGTTTAGGTGCAAGAGTTCAAATTTTGGATATTAATTTGGAAAGGTTGGCTTATTTAGAGACTCTATTTGGCTCAAGGGTAGAGTTACTATACAGTAGTTCTTCTGCTATAGAAGCAGTAGTAACAGATTGTGATTTACTTGTAGGTGGAGTTTTAGTTCCTGGCCGTCGTTCTCCAGTATTGGTTCCTAAAAGTTTAGTGGAACAAATGCGTTCTGGCTCTGTAATTATTGATGTGGCTGTAGATCAAGGTGGTTGTGTGGAAACTCTACATCCTACTTCTCACACAAATCCTACTTATGTGGAATTGGGTGTTGTACATTATGGAGTGCCTAATATGCCAGGGGCAGTTCCCTGGACAGCTACTCAAGCTTTAAATAATAGCACTTTGCCTTATGTATTGCAGTTAGCAAACTATGGTAGTAAAGCTTTAGAAATGAATCCAGTTTTAGCTAAAGGATTGAATGTTAAAGACAATGTTTTGGTTCATCCTGCTGTCCGAGAAGTATTTCCTGATTTGAGTAAAAATTAAGTTTAAAAATTACCCACCTTGAATGAATATTAAGAATAAAATTATTAGATTTAAGTAAGTCGGCTCAGAAAAACATAACTATATTTAGTTTGACAAATGAGCTGAAATTCCAACTAAATAGCCTTTTTGAGTTAAGTTTACATTCTGTTAGATAGTTTGGTTTATTTACGCTAACCTACTTAGCTTAAAATTTAAGGTTGATTTGTCCAAAATCTCAATAGACCTCTCTGGAAAAAAGAGAAGAGCAAATATTTCCAAATAATTGATGATTGGTAGGCAATAATTGATTTTATTTTTGATTATCAGAGATGTCTAACATCAACCTTTTTTTTGGCAAATGATGTTATTAACTATATTTGTTTCTATCACTATTTCCATCAACTTGATAGGTAATTAGTTAAGTGGCTAAAAACAAATTACCGACCCTGATTTTATGTTAAATATTTGATTATCATAATAAAGTGTAATTAATTTTTTCTACCTGTTTACAGATTTTATATTTAATCTAGTATTTTTAATTACTAAATTATTTTGACTTACATATATATATAGCAATCAGGAATAAGATGTGAGAATTTTTATGATAGTTAGTTTTAGCTGAAAACCTTAAAAATTAGGGTGCATCTCAATGCAAGAATAAAGCCAAAATTTTATCGCTTTTAGGGAACAGGGAACACTTAACTGGGAACAGGGAATAGAGAACAGGGAATAGGAAAAAAGTATTTTTGCAAATATGAGATGCACCCAAAAATTATGAATCCTGAATCTTGTACGGGCGATTTCCTACGCAATGCTTTGCCAACATGAATCGCCCCTACCACCAAAATCTTACAACTTAAATGGGATTGCTATAGCAATCCTATTTTGTTCATGTCAAAAATCTTGCTACTTTTTGGCAATAGGTTTGGAGAAAATGGGAAATTGGTAAGAGTTTCGGAGTTTATTTCTAGTTTTTTAATTTTTAGAATCAATTTAAGATTCCTATAGTATTTTCAAATTAGACGTAAATCTAGATTGAGGTTTTTTCTAGGAACAAACCCTGTATTAAGTATCGATTAATCCTGGAGTCAAGCTACTATTTAATAGTGTTTTTCCTTCTTGACTATTCCCTATTCCCTTTTTCAGAAAAGTCTGTTTTTACATCTCGGATTAAAACGCTATATATTGGCATCCTATTTTGTTCGTGTCAAAAATATTGTCACCTTTGGGCAATTCGGCTGTAGGCAATTATGACAAAAAACTATCCTCTTTATTTGCTATCAAGAATGTTAGATTATTCAGGTAATGGAATATTAGATTATATCATGTCTGGTTGAACATTTATAAATAAACTACTCAGAAGTCAGGAGTCAGGAGTTAGAATTTCCTAGGTCATGCTCCGCAAACAGGAGGGAAGAAAGAAGAAAAGAAGGAGAAAGTTTTTTTATCACTAATTATCCAGAAAAGAGATTTGAGGAAAAAAGTTAGGACAAATAATTTAGGAAAGTAAATATTACTCCTCTTTAAATAAAGGAGAAGTTTATTTTGTAGAAGTATCTATTAAGTTAGCTTGAGGATAATTACCATCAAAAGTTGATTTAGTCAAATGGCATGGAAAAAAGCGTGAAGTTTTATAAACTAAAAAAACTATCTAGTGCTGTTGAAATAGTTATTTAGATATTTAAAATTAATGGAAAAATAAGACTTATAGACTTTTAATTTGTCTACAATCAAAATGCTCTGCAAGATTTTACATCAATGTACACTATTGTACCAAATCTGTCAAATAACGTAAATAGGTAAAAATAAATGAGAATATTCTCAATAAATCTCAATTAATTAAATTTTGTAACAATTCAATAGATTAAAAATTACGAAGATTATCTTGAAAATGATTGGTTTCAGTTATTAAAGCTATAGTCCAAAAAAACTTAATCCCAAATAATTGACAAATTTGAATAGATAAGTGATATTAGTAAAGTTGTGATTCAGCGGAACTGGCGGAATTGGTAGACGCGCTAGATTCAGGTTCTAGTGTTCGCAAGGACTTCCGGGTTCAAGTCCCGGGTTCCGCATTCTATCTTGAAAATACGAAAAGAGGACTCACCTTAAACCGGATACTTGAAACCTCATTTCTTGGTTAAAGAGCTAAATTAGGATAAAATATGAGGTATTCCTAGTTAGCATAAGCGTCATCAACTTCTAGATAAGTTTGCCTAAATTCAGTAGAACGAATACGAATATCAACAGTGCTAACAAGTTTGCAAAATCCTTTGGTCAAGCAAATCCGCCAACTTCACCAATCAAAAGCGAGGCAGGAACAAAAATTGTTTCTAGTAGAGGGAACTCATCTCCTAGAAGAAGCTTTTAGAAGTGATTATCCTCTTGTAATTGTTTGTTGTACACCTGAGTGGCAAGAAAAACATAAATCTTTGTGGCAATTAGTATCCCAAAAAGCTGAAAGGATAGAACTGGTAAGTGCGAGGGTTCTTCAATCTCTTGCTACTACTGTTAATCCTGATGGAGTAATTGGTATATCTCCACAAAAAGAAACAAATTCTCTGAAAATTCAGACTCTAGGACTTGCTTTAGACAAACTTCAAGACCCTGGTAATTTTGGTACGATAATTAGAACATCTAGAGCTACAGATGTAGATGGCTTATGGGTCAGTAGGGATAGTGTAGACTTGTATCATCCTAAATTAATTAGGGCTTCAGCAGGGGGATGGTTTCAGCTACCGATGGGAATATCTGAAGACCTCAAGACTGAAGTATTGAAGTTACAAAATCAAGGTATGCAAGTTGTCGCGACAGTTCCTAAATCAGATATTAACTATTGGCAGATAGACTTACGAAAACCTACACTTATAGTTTTAGGAAATGAAGGCTCTGGTATTTCCACAAATTTAATTGAGTTGGCTGATTATTCTGTCAAAATTCCTTTGAGTAATGGAATAGAGTCTTTGAATGTTGCTATAAGTACAGCTATAATTTTGTCTGAAGTTCAGCGTCAACGTCAAATTTTATAAAATTAATTACTCTTTAGATATCTCCGATAATCAGAGATTGAATGTATCAGGAAAGATAAAAATTGAGATAGGGAGTAGGGAGTAGGGTTCAATAATTGATAATTGATAATTGATAATTGATAATTGATAATTGATAATTGATAATTGATAATTGATAATTACCTCTCCCTAAAACGGATTGGATTGAATCAAAGGAAAATAAATTCATTGTTTCTCCACGGCGAGTGAGAGGCTTTTTACCTTAATTATTCGGTAATTTAGTTTCCTGCGGAATGCTGCGCAAACCGAATGCTGTCGCAAACATGGAAAGCTTCGCGGTGACATTAGCGTAGCTCCGACCCAGGAGGTACGGAAATTAACCGTACAGGAGTAGGGAGTAGGTATGAAGAAATCAACACATATTTCTCACTTCACTCGTCTAGGAATATATTTACCTCATATCTATCTATCTACCTAATCCATTTCAATTTTTGGAAATCTTACCAATTTGGGATTTTAGTCACTATTCGTTCTCTTAATACTTATTTGACAAACAGTCTCTCAAAAATCAAATCAATTATCGAGTAGAAATCATTAATTATTTCTCCCTACTGCTCTGTCAAGCCTTAAATATTAGAGTTGTCGCTAAATAGAGGCAAAAAATTACTCAAACCTAGACAGGAAAATAATTACCAGCGTTTTTACTTGCCAATAGCTATAATCAGAACAAGGTTTTTGGGAATTTTTTAAGTTATAAAGCGACAAGTCTATTATTTGAGGAAAATGGCAGACAAAGCTTTTAGTCAAAAATCTATTCTACTATTTCTAAGCTTGACGTGCCACTACTTCCTACTCCCTCTTTTCCGGAGAGGTCTATTATACCAATTACCAAAAGTAATGCTATTATTCAGCTTGACTTCAGAAGTCAAATAGTTACCAAGATTCAAAGTCTGTTTTTGACAATTATTAGTCTTTTAGTATAGGTTTTTCCTACTTTGAACCTCTCCCCCCACTTCACACACTTCCCACACTTCCCCACCCAATCATATATAGGGTTCTTTTTGAGAAATGGTATTAGACATCTCCGATAATTAAAAATCAAATCAATTATCCCGTATAAGTCATCAATTATTTCCCCCTACTCCCGACTTTTACAAGGGTAGGTTTTTAACAAAGGGGTAAGTAATCACTTTTATTCAGTACAAAATCTCAACACTCAATCTACTTTTTGATATAATAAGTTATTTAAAACTTTTCCCCCTCCCCACACTTCCCACACTCCCCATATTTCTTTTACATCAAAGGTAAAAAAACCTACCCCTGTGAACTACTACCTACTCCCCCCTTCCTACTCCCTCTTTTCTGAAGATGTCTGTTGATTTTTTGATTCGGACGTAGATGAAGGTGGGTATTTCTTATTTGTTTCCATATATTCATCTATGTCAGCGATCGCTTCTTCTAGTTCGGATAAATGAATTTTTTGCTCAGACTCAAATTCTTGAATTTTTTTATCAGTGTTTATAGATTCTAAATTATTATCTTCTGTCTGACTCTCTTGAAGAGCCATATTAAGTTGTTTCTCAAAGTCATCAATAAATGTTTTTGCTGCCTTAATCCGAATATCTTTTTTGTCCATATTAATTTCTTCCCTCAATATATTTAGGTTAAGATTCATAGTAACTAATAGATTGATTTCGAGAGAAATGGTAAAAGTTTAGATATATTTTTTTATATATTTAGGGCTTGCTGATTAAATCTAAAAGCATTTACAGGTAAAGGTAAGTGTCTTTTGAGCTATGGAAAAAGTGCCAGGTTTTAACTCCAAAAGGTTCAAAAAGTTAGGATTTTTGGCTGCACTAGGGCAGAAAAATTAAGGGACTATTCTGACTACTATCTCCTCTATAATTCCCCTCACTCCTGACTGCTACTCTCACCCATGAAACTTTTTCTGCAAACCCTATTTAGTCTTGACTCTTGGGATTAGTTAAGTTCCCTTAATTAATTCAGATTTAATATCTTATCTTAGTCTTTCTTTTGATTTGATACAAATTCTATTGTTTTCAATTTATAAAATATAGTTTTGTTTTTTCATATAAACTATATACTTGAAAATTATTGGAGTTTCTCTTCTGAATTTTTGGTGTAAATTGAGTTAGACTTAGAGAGTGTTTGTAAACCAAAGATTAAGACAGCTAAAGTGTTTAAATTTTATGGGTTATGGCTCCCGCTGAAGATTTTGCTTCCCCATAAGTATTGTCGTCTAATCCTCCCTACACCTGGATTTAATATTCCTTTTACAAACAGTCTATTATCTGATTAAATAAATATTTATCTTTAATAGAGCTACAACTACAACTAACAAGATTTGTCATCTAATACAAATTTTATTTGAACCTCCACAGAATTATGAAATTATTGATTTGTGATTATTCATCTATATTTATAGTTATTTAACTTTAGATTGAGACATTAAGCTATACAATAACCACGGAAATTCAATCTTCAAAACACTTGCTCTGTCGAGGTTATCTCTAGAAACGTTCTCGATAGAACCTATCACCTTTTGTCTCATCCTTAAGTTAAACGACTATAAGTGTGAGTAAAATTTTATTCTATGGAAATTCATATTAGTATTTGATATGATATAGAGTTTATCAGTCTAATGAGGTAGATTTATCTTGATGTTGTATTCTATTCCCTATTCCCTAAAACCCAAGAATTTTGTACCTCACCAGTATAGGAATTGCTGTACTTAATCTATATATTGATGCTGATGTATGAAAAGGATTAGGTATTTAGGTATAAGGTATTTTTCTATGTAAGTTTTCTATTTTCCTTACCTAAGAAACTAGAACAAAATAAAACCGGATAAAATTAATTACCCTCAAGAGATTTTATCGGCATATACTAAAATTTCCAGACCTTATTTAATTTCCGTTTTTAAGTTAAACTAAATCCTAAATAAATTTAATCTAGATAGTTAAAGAGTATGATTGAACGAGTTAAATCTCAACTATTAACCAGCTTTTTCAGGATTTTACTGAATTATTAAGTTTAAATTTAACTTAGTTTCTAACTTATTGTATCATAGCAATACATAAATATAACCAAGTGCAAAGCGTGATTTTGAATATCTAATCATAGCAGATTATAGACTTTAAGATTTAAAAGTCTATAACCTACTGCTGTAGACATGAAAACTGCGCTATTCAGGATTTCGCTATTAGGAGGCTAAGTAATAAAAGTCACAAAAATCCCTGATAATCATAATTGGGGCAAATTCTTTTTTGAGAACACCCAATAAATAGAACCCAAATGCGTTCTATTTAAAATTATAGATTGAGAGTAGGGGAGCGGGGGAGTAAGGGAGTGTAGAGAGATAGGGAGATGGGGAGATGGGGTGTATTAGAACTTGGCCAAAATTCCATCATAAAATCAATTATTACGCATTTTTTATCAATTAATTCTCCCTCAAACCTATTTTCTGGAGATACACTTAGGGCTTATATAGATTTGTCCCTAATTATAGATGCACAAAAATACTCAAACTTAGACAAGACAATAATTCCCATCGTTTTGATTGGCTAATAGCTATAATCCTTGCAAAACAAGGTTTTTGGGGATTTATTAAGTTATAAAGCGACAAATCTAATATAGTTTTTGCAAACATACTGAGAAGTTTTAGAAAACAAAGATGACTCAAGAATTTGATTACGATTTAATAATTATTGGTGCAGGTGTCGGTGGACATGGTGCAGCATTACACGCTACCAGTTGTGGCCTAAAAACAGCTATTATCGAAGTAGCAGAAATGGGTGGTACTTGTGTTAATCGAGGTTGCATACCATCTAAGGCACTTCTCGCTGCATCTGGTAAAGTCCGAGATTTACGAAATACTCACCACTTAAAAACTCTGGGCATTCAATTAGATAATGTGACTTACGATAGACAAGTCATTGCCGATCATGCGAATAATATTGTGACAAAAATTAGAGGTGATATGACCAATAGCCTCAAACGTTTAGGTGTAGATGTAATTAAAGGCTGGGGTAAGGTCGCAGGTCAACAAAAAGTTACAGTTAGGACGGAAAAGGGAGAAGAAAACTTTAAGGCTAAAGATATTATACTTGCTCCTGGGTCAGTACCTTTTGTTCCTCCGGGAATAGAAATAGATGGGAAAACGGTTTTTACCAGTGATGATGCTCTTCAACTAGACTGGTTACCACCTTGGGTGGCAATTATTGGTAGTGGTTATATTGGACTAGAGTTTTCTGATATTTATACTGCCCTCGGCTCAGAAATTACAATGATAGAAGCATTAGACCAGTTAATGCCTACTTTTGACCAAGATATAGCTAAGATTGCACAAAGAGTTCTAATTCAGTCAAGGGATATTGAGACTAAAGTAGGCAAGTTGGCGAAAAAGGTAATTCCTGGTTCTCCAGTAATTATTGAGCTAGCAGATGCTAAAACCGGAGAAATTGAAGAAGTTCTGGAAGTGGATGCTTGTTTGGTGGCCACAGGTCGTATTCCTTACACAAAAGATTTAGGTCTGGACTCTTTAAGTGTTGAAACTGACCGTCGAGGTTTTATCCCGGTTAATGATAAAATGTTAGTTTTGTCAAGTGGGGAACCAGTACCTAATCTATGGGCGATCGGTGATGCTACAGGAAAAATGATGTTAGCCCATGCAGCTTCTGCTCAAGGAATAACAGTAGTAGAAAATATTTGTGGTCGTCATCGAGAGGTAGATTATCTTAGTATCCCGGCAGCAGCTTTTACTCATCCAGAAATTAGTTATGTTGGTATGACTGAAACAGCAGCTAAAAATTTAGGCCAAGAAAAGGGCTTTGAAGTTGCAACTGTTAAAACTTATTTTAAAGGTAATTCCAAAGCGATCGCTGAAGGAGAAACGGATGGTGTGGCTAAGGTAATTTATCGTCAAGATACAGGAGAATTATTAGGAGTACATATTATTGGTCTTCATGCTTCTGATTTAATTCAAGAAGCAGCAAATGCCATATATCAAAAGCAGTCTGTTAGTCAATTGGCTTTTAATGTACATACTCATCCTACTTTGTCAGAAGTTTTGGATGAAGCATTTAAACGAGCAAGTGCTAAGTAACTTTTAATTTGTAGGAAATTGGTAGCTTTAATCATATTAATACTACCAAATTTTCCCAAAACAATTTTTACTGGAGAGTACAAAGTTCTCCCAAAGAATGATTTGCTTTTAAGATTAAAACTATTAGTATAAAAGCCTTATAGCACCTACATTTCTCAATATAAAGTTTCTAACCTTGAGATAGCTGCAAATCTTAGCTAACCATAGTTATTTCTAGAACTTTTCACTGTCTAGAATTTTTAGTTTACAAGTAATATTAATTGTCATTTTATGAGATAGTTAAGGGTATTAAGCTTTTGAGAATTTATATTCATTAATTTTATAAACCTCAACGCCAAAAGCTTCCATAATTTAGATCAGTTTATCTTAAATATTATAGTATTTTCTGCTGCAAGTGAGGTAAGCTAATACGCATTTAAAATGCGTATTAGCAAGTCAGAAGTTAGAAGTCAGAATTAATATAGGGTTTTCTCTTAAACAAAGCACACAAAAATCAGTTGTTTAAATGCAGAAAAGCTTACTGATGTTGATGTTTTTAAGAACTTATCTCAGTAATAATATTGTTGTTAAAAACCCTAAATATTTTGTAACCATTTCCTGCGGAATGCTACGCAAACAGCAAAGCCTATATACACCTTAAAAAGACTTTAAATGAATATAACCTTTAAAGTAGGCTTTGATAGTAAGATTCAATTTACCTCAACAAAGCCAAGCTTTTTTATCAAACTAAAATAAATAGCTGACCGCTAAATGCTGACTGCTGAATGCTTACAATATTTTGAGAGCCAAAAAGGAAAAATTAAGCTGTGGAGAAACATTTTACCTAAACAAATAAGCATCTTCAAAATAGTGGGATAAGTTCAGGGAATAGGAAATAAGAAAAACAATATTTTTGATTGTCAGTTGTACATCATTAGTCAAGAATCTGCTTTATGTCAGGTGGTATTTTATGTGTAAAAGTTAGAGAAATATCTAGGTTTGACTGATTAATTTATCAAGTATTGATAGGGAAGAGCTTTAACTTTTTTATGTCGAAAAAGCTGAAAAAAATTAGTATTTTAGGCAGACAAGGAGAGAAAAATCAAAGGATAATTATTACTTTTACCTCCTCTAAATTACTTATTTCTTCTATAGGGGCGATTCGCGTTTGTGTAGTATTCCGGAGGAAATTGCCCCTACTAAAGAACTTTATTAAGCAAATCCTATATACCTTCAGTTTCAAGTTTTTCCTTTTCTCAAACCTTCTTTACTTTTTCTTTTTTGTTTTGTTTACTTGAAAAATACAATATAGCAATTCCCAAAAAGTGTGAGGTACAAAATTCCTTTTTTTTTAGGGAGTAGGGAAGAACTGAAAATGGGGAGTTGAAAATCAGAAAAACAACTCTACCTCACGTTTTTTGAGAAATGCTATATATATCTCCAACAATGAAAAATTAAATCAATTCTTATCTATAAAGTGTCAATTATTTTTCCCTGTTTCCTGTTCCCTATTCCCTGTTCCCTATTCCCTCTTTTTTAGAGATATCTAATACTATCGCACTACATTAATTGGTTAAGGAAATTTATAAATCCTAGAACCCTTTAAAAGTCTACTACTCCCTATTCCCTACTCCCTATTCCCTACTCCCTACTCCCTACTCATAATACTCCCAGACATGATATAAATATCATTACAATATAATAGTTTATCTGAAAATTAATGCAAATTCGTCGCCGACCGCCAAGTCCAAGTGTAGAAATGGGCAATTTACGTTATGAGGTTGCTGTACCAAACTCAAAACCTCAAAATATTTTAGAGGAAATTGTTTGGCATAAAGAAAAAGAGGTAGATTATCTCCGCGAACAACAACCCTTGGTTGAGTTAAAGAAAAAAATCAATTTAATGCCTCCTCCTCTAGATTTTTTAGCTACATTATCAACAGGTAAAACTCAACCTGCTGTAATAGCTGAAGTGAAAAAAGCTTCTCCTAGTAAAGGAGTAATTAGAGAAGATTTTCAACCTATTAATATTGCTAAAGCATATCAGGAAAATAATGCAACTTGTATCTCAGTTTTGACAGATAAAAAGTTTTTTCAAGGTGGTTTTGAAAATTTGACAAATATTAGGGCAAATGTTGATTTACCATTACTTTGCAAGGATTTCCTAATTTATCCATATCAAATATATCTTGCCCGTGTATCTGGAGCTGATGCTGTATTATTAATTGCAGCAATTTTATCAGACCAAGATTTAAAGTATTTTATCAAGATAGTTAATGCTTTAGGAATGACAGCTTTAGTTGAGGTTCATACTCTGGAAGAGCTAGACCGGGTATTGCAAATAGATGGGGTTAAGTTAGTTGGAATTAATAATCGCAATTTAACAGATTTTTCAGTAGATTTACAAACAACTTGTAAGTTGATGGAAGCTAGAAATAAAGAGTTGGAAAAACTGGGTATTTTAGTAGTAAGTGAATCTGGAATACATACTTCTCAAGATATTGAGATTGTTAAAAATGCTGGAGTAAATGCTGTTTTAATCGGTGAATCTCTGATCAAAAAAGATGACCCTGGTACAGCACTGTTAGAGTTATTTAAAGAGTAGATATATTATTGAAAAACTAATCTTTTACTTTCTGGAAGTCTAAATTTAACAATTAATTATTACCTCTCTTTAAAAAGAAGAGGATTGCCTAATCAAGATTTTTTTCCTGTTCGAGCCATTAAATAAAATGCTGTAAATATTATTTAATAAATAATTATAGTAATCCTAAATCGTTTGTCAAATTTTATCGAGCGGGGTTTAGTTTCTAAAACCAAGTTAATCAGAGATTTGGAGACCAAACCCCTACGGTTTTTTTCTCACAAATAATTTGGGATTAGTATATTAGGAATGAGAACAAAATCAAACCAGACCAAATTAATTACTCTCAAGAAGTTTCATCGGTATATACCAGAATTTATCGGTTTTCTTCAATTTCCGTTCCTTAATTATTTATTACTCAGTAAAATCTAAGATTGAAAATAGTTTATTGCTGATAAATATAAATTTTGATCCTAAAAGTAAATACAATAATTATTCTGTAGTATTGATGATTAGTAAAAAAATATATCATTCGGGGAGGGTTAATTCAGTAGGATAAATTTTTGTCCAAGAAATTTGATAATTGAGACATAGGAAATTTTTTTGAGAATAACAAAAGAGGTTTATTAATATATTCACTAAAAGCTAATAACTTATTTGTTACAGCGTTTTCCCTTGTTATGAGGTACAAAACTTTAGGTTTGAGGGAACAGGGAACAGGGAACAGAGAATAGAAAAGAAGAAAAACAACTGTACCTCATAAGTTCGGAAACTGCTGTAAATAACAATTTGAGAGATAATTAAGGAAAGAAAGATCAAATCATTTCTCTCATCTCAGTTCAGAAAAGTATATTGATTTTAGATTTTTTACATCCACCTATTTATGAGTTATAGTTCAGATAATTCAGAACAAATGAGTCAAATTTTTCAGGATTTTTGTGAATTTAGTAAATATGAAATTCTCTGAAAATTTTGCACAACTAAGATAAAGTGATATCTAAATATAGATAACTCTTTATCTATTAACAAAGTTAACTTACAGTAGTTTCTGAGTTAGGGAGGTATAAGGTTTTATAACTTTAGGAAATAGAGCAGAGAGATTAGTCTTCAACTGTACCTCAATATCCGGTCAAAGTCCTGTAAATACTGTAGCAATCCTATTTTATTCGTGGTAAAAATTATACTGCTTTTTAGGGAAAAGGAAAAGGGTAAGAGGGAACAGGTAAGAGTTTCATGTTTTTTATTTACTTTTTGATTGCCCGCAACATAAACCCGGATTGCTATATAATACCTAATCAATTAATCATAAAAAATATTCTTCTACTCCTTAATAGATATCTCCGAAAAAGATTATATATTTATTACATAAGTAGACAATATACCACAGCTAAAATTGCACTAAATGCAGGGAGTAGATAAATAGTAAAACAAACAGATCGAGTCTAAAAATTGGATAATTTATTTTTTCCTATTCCCTTTTCCCTTAAAATAAAATATTAATCAAAATAAATCAACAAAAGTATAAACAAAAAAACTATGGAACCAATACCAGTTCCTTCCCGCATTCATTATGAATTGCTACTAGAATTATTAGAAAAAAAGACAATTTTAGCAGTAGACTATAATACAACTCATTATCAGAAAATCAAAGAACTTATTGCTACAGTGAGAAAAGCTTTAGCCTTGCAGAAGCAATTAGAAGAAAACTGTCAACAAGCAAACTTACCAATAGAATATCATTGGTTTATCAATAGACTTCTTGCAGAAGTCAGGGAATAGGGAATGGGGAATAGGGAATAGGGAATGAAATTGTTGATTTGATGTCTTGAGTTGATTTAATTATTGATTTTTGGAGATGTCTATCTAATAAAGATGAAAAAACTTAAGCAAACATCAGAAAATTAAATTAGTCTTTGGCAAAAATTTAAGAATATTTGAAATAAACATATATAGAGTCGATCAATCTCTTGAAATACAGTTATCTTTTTGTCTTTTTATCTCCAGATCGGGTGTTCTCTCAAATAAAGAAATCTGCGTACCTCATCGTTTTTGGGAATTGCCATAAATTTGAGGAAAATTACGCAAAAAATTAATAATTAATCATTTAAAAATTAATAAGTATTATCGATTTAATAAAAAGACAAAATTATCAAATTTATAAACTTAGTAATCTTGAAGAAAAAGTAAGCTTTTTGGATTAGACGCTTGAGTATCAATAAATATATAAACTGAGCAAGTAATACGAAACAAAGGAACAAAAAAATGGATGACAAACTAATGTTAATGATTCCTGGACCTACTCCAGTGCCAGAAAGTGCATTACTGGCAATGGCCAAACATCCAATAGGTCATAGAAGTGGTGACTTTTCCAAAATTATGGCAGAGGTAACGGAAAATCTCAAATGGCTACATCAAACAAAAAATGATGTGCTGGTTTTAGCATCTAGTGGGACTGGAGCTATGGAAGCAGGTATAATTAATTTTCTAAGTCCAGGGGATAATGTATTATGTGGATGTAATGGTAAATTTGGCGATCGCTGGGCAGAAGTAGCGACAGCTTATGGTTTACAAGTAGAAAAAATTACGTCAGAATGGGGCAAAGCATTAGATACTGAAGAATTTCGTCAAAAATTAGAAGCAGACAAAGACAAAAAAATCAAAGCTGTAATTGTCACCCATAGTGAAACTTCTACAGGTGTCCTTAATGATATAGAAACTATTAATAGTCATGTTAAAGCTCATGGTGAGGCTTTAATTATAGTAGATGCTGTAACCAGTATTGGGGCAGTCAATTTACCAATAGATGAGTTGGGTCTAGATGTTGTAGCTTCTGGTTCTCAGAAAGGTTATATGATACCTCCTGGTTTAGCTTTTGTCGCAGTAGGACCAAAAGCTTGGACAGCATATGAAACTGCCAAGTTACCACGTTACTATCTGGACTTAGGTAAGTATCGTAAAGATGCAGCTAAAAATACTACACCTTTTACCCCACCAGTAAATCTATTCTTTGCTTTGCAAGCTACACTGAGAATGATGCAAGCTGAAGGATTAGAAAATATTTTTGCTCGACACGAGCGTTTAAAGAGGGCAACTCGTGCAGCAGTCAAAGCTCTAGGTTTGCCTTTGCTAGGTCCAGATGCAGTAGCGAGTTCTGCTGTTACAGCAGTTGCTCCTCCACCAGAAGTAGAGGCAGAAAAAGTGCGTTCTATTATGAAAAAACATTTTGATATTGCTGTAGCTGGTGGCCAAGACCATCTCAAAGGAAAAATTTTCCGTATTGGACATTTGGGTTTTGTGTGTGAAAGGGACATTCTTAGCGCGATCGCCGCCTTAGAATACTCTTTAGGAGAATTGGGATATGAAGATTTTACTCCAGGAGCGGGTATAGCTACTGCTTCTAAAATTTTAGCTGAATCATAATTAAATTAGTAGTTAGTAGTAAATTAGACATCTCCAGAAAAGGCTCGAAAACCCTGATATTAATGTTATGAAATAGGTATTTTTGGAGAGGTCTATTGTACGAATGTTAGTTATAGCACTTTGCACGACTAATCAGTACAGTAATAATAGTAAGTAGAATAAGTTCTAATTTGCTCAAAGTTTATTGCTCTGATTATTTATTGTACTTAACTGTTATGCAAAGGGCTGTATCAGATTTAGTATTATATAGCAATCCTATTTTATTCGTGGCAAAAATCTTACTGCTTTTTAGGGAATAAGGAATAGGGAATAGGGAATAGGGAATAGGGAATAGGGAACAGGTGAGAGTTTCAACTTTTTTATTTACTTTTTAATTGATCAAAACCTATTTAGGATTGCTATATTTAATTTTTACTACTAGCTACATCTAGCAAAACCAAATTTTAATATTCTGACAAGTTTTAAATTTAGTTTTTTATCTGATTTAGATTTTCTATTTATATAATGTTTAAGATTTAGTTGAAATCGTAAGTAGTTTCTAACCAATCAAATATTTTATCTAATTCTTCTAGAGAAACTAAACCATATTGCCACAAAATCATTGGTAAAGCACTGGAGTCTGGTTGAGGATATGGTAATTCTGAATTAATACTAGCTCTTTCAGCAACTGCTATAGAAGCTGAAGAAATAGACAATTCGTTTTGCAAAAAATTGATAAAGCGAGCATAGTTGTTTGATGTCATATTTCTATTCACCTCCTTTTTTTTAGGTATTTTTTTTGATGCAATTTTTATTTTTATCAGAGACATAAGTTACCGAAAAATCAAGGTATAAAGCCTCTCAATTCATGGATGAAAAAGAAAAAAAATCCTTTTAGCCAATCCTCTTCCTTATCAGAAGAGGTAATTTCAGTTATCAGTTAACAGTTAGCCTATTTACAGAGGAGCTACGCTATCAGTACCTCTACAATAAGGAAGGCTTTACATCAGGAATCTTCTCTTTTTTATCCTCTGAAAAGGGGAGGCGAATATCCACAATTGTGCAGTAATTATTAACTTTTAATTGTTAATTATTGAAATATATTATCAGATTTTCAGTCAATATAATCAATATTTTTTTGCTTTAATTAAGCAGTTATGAACTATCATAGAGCCAAAATTTTGATCTATAAATTAGCTATATGCCAGTTTTTTATCTGTTCCTTAGTTGTACATTTTTTAGAGTCAAATTGAACAAAATTTTTCATTAACTAGAACAAAGCTTGAAGCTCGGTATTTAAGACAAAAATATTAGGAACAGAAATTAAATAAGACGGAGAAATGATGGTTTCTGTCACTGAAACTTCTTGAGCGTAATTGATGTTATCCGGTTTTATTTTGTTCTCATTCCTTAGTTTCTGCTTCCTTCGATTTGAATCTACATAAGTCAAGCTTCGTATTCCGCAAAAATTAGGAATATAGTTTATATAGAAGCCATTTGGTATCTCCAGAAAGGTGAGGGTTTTTGGCAAAAGAGTCAGGATTCAGAAGTCAAGAGATTGAGAAATAAAATAGGGGAAAAAGTAGAAAAATACCCCGATTTCCACACACTTCTCAGAGTCCCAATAAGATATATCAAATGGGTTATATAGCAATCATAAATTGTTATTAACAAGTTTTCTAATAGCTAAAAAGAGCTGAAAACGTTGAAAATTATGACTCCTGACTCCTGACTCCTGTACGGGTAATTTATGAATTACTCCTACTCCCAAAATACTGCAACCGATTAGAGGATTGCTATATAAATATTAGTTGTAAGGCTAGACATTAAAATTAGGTAACTTTGTCTATTGCCTTTTCCCTGTAAACCTAAATTTATTTTCCTAACTAATTAACTTTAGTGGTGTCTACTATATATATAGGAATTATTCAAAAAAATATATAATTTAAGTTTCTAAATAATTTAGTATTACTGTCAACATTACATCAAATTTACTATTTACTTATGACTCAATGGATTTGTTGCTTTATATCTAAAAGAAACTGGAAAACCCCGATCATATAAGCAGGTAAACAAAATTAATTACACATTTTCCAACTCTGAACTTCTTATATGTAAGTATTACATGAAATAGAGTAGGTAAATAATTTTGTTTGGGATATTAATAATTTTAGCTATTTCCAAATCAAAAAATCTGGCATTACTTCCATTTTGTAATTTAAGTAAAATTTTTCCATCTATTTAAAAACAACTCTAATTTGTAAAATACATCAGTAGTAAATAGAGAGGGTTTAAGCAGCTATATTTTTTTGAAACTTTTACTACTTATGAAGCGAACCTTGGTCAAGTCATTAGATTAAAAAATAACTTTTTTTAGTCTTTATATTTTAATGTTTCTATTCACAATACAAACAATTTATTTCAGTTATTTTCGTGGATAAAACATATGACTGAGTATCTAGAAAGTGCAAAGTTTTAGGAATAACTATTGCTAGCTAAAGCTTTCAGCTACCTCAAGGTTATAAATTTTCTCTTCAACTTTTAGAGACTGTAAGCGTTTTCGAGTAATACTTTCAGTCTTGAAAGCCAATCATTTTTTAGAATAACTTTTGACTCTCCAATGAGTATCTTAGACCAATAAAAATTCTATCTCCCTCACAATAATTAATTAAATCAAGTTAAGCAACAAATAAACTTTAAACAAGGGAAACCTCGCTTTTAATCAAAAGAATATTAACTCGATTAGGTAATTTGGTACTTAAGTATAGCAAACTATAATCTTGTTATACATACTCAAGAGGTAAAATAATAAAAAGTTTTCTTAAATTTTCTCAATATAACTCATAATAGGCAATCTTAAACCTGACAATCCTAAATTTTAGATGGCTTAACGTTAGGCAAACTACTCTGTTTGCATAGCATTCAGCAGGAAAAGAGGTTAACTGAAATGACTTCTACTGATACCATTTCTCAAAAAGAATGCTATATATCATTCGGTGGGAAAGTGTAAGAAGTGTGGGAGGTGGAGGGAGTGGTGAAAAGTAGGAAAAACCTATACTAAAAGACTAATAATTGTCAAAAACAGACTTTGAATCTTGGTAAATATTTGACTTCTGAAGTCAAGCTAAAGTATAGCATTACTTTTGCTAATTGGTATGACTCCTAACCTTGACAAAAAGACTTTTTCAACAAACCCTATTTAATTCTCACTTGTTAGTAATAATTATCCGATCCCCGACTTTCAAATTTAACTCCCTTGTAAGTCCACCTCGAACTTCAATTACTTGATCCACTGGCACATCAGATCCATAAGTAGGACAAGGGTCTGCTTTACACGGAGGTGCATTAACAGCGATCGCCTTAACTATACCAGACCGAATAAATATCATATCAAGAGGTATTTTGCAATTTTTCATCCAGAAATTTGCCACACGAGGTGGATCAAAAGAGAATAACATTCCCCGGTTATCGGGTAGTTCCTCTCTGTACATTAGACCTAAAGCTTGCTCCTTGAGAGTTTTAGCCACTTCAAGATTAATTATCCTACCAGATATTTGAGCTTGAGCTGTAATTGGTAATATTTGGCCTTGCTTAGGTATCTGAGCATTTAATGGGGATTGAGCTTGTGCTTCAATACTAATAGCTTGTGAAATTTGAATAAATATTATTTGTAAAAAATAACTAAACAAAAACAGAATAATTACAGAGCGAAGTAAACTAACTTTACTAATCATAATTAATCACAGAATCTCAAATTTCCTTATAAAATAACTTACAACAGATTCCGAAGTTATGAGGTATAAATATATAATAAAAACTTTGTAGCACAGCCATCTTGCCTGTCATAATCTTACCTCACGGAGTAGAAATACGCTGTATATAGCAGTCAGGAACTCAGATGGTAAACTCTTACTATTTGTTAAAATCAGAGAATATAGAAATTATCTTCTTCATTTTTATACATTTTTTTATTCTGATATTTTTACTGTTCACTGTTCTCTAAAAGTCGCGCATATCTCACAACTTAAATTATGTTGCTACAGCTCGTTTTATGTAATAATTTAGCAGTCAGTTATCAACTAACTTCCTGCCGAAGAACTGCGTTAATAGCTATTTGTTATTAACTGATTATCACACTACAGGGGAATTTTCCTTGTGCAGATAATTAAAAGCTATGCATGAAATTAGTAATTACTTAACCCTATTCGTTGCTTGATTCTTTCTCAAGCTGATAGCTGAATGCTTACCTTTTTATTGATAAAATTTATAAATATCTTCAAGAATTAAGAGTTACTTACAACAACTTAAAAAGAGAAGAAAAAACAAAATATCTGATTGACTTTTATTCAAATAGTTTATCTAAAAAAAAATTATAAATATAGTGGGTGAGTATATTGTGAACCCTTTCTTTTTTTCCTCAAAATCTCCTAAATCTCAAACTCGAACATCTAATGGATTTTACTTTTCTGTGCGAATTGCTAAACCTAGAGATATCAAAAGCATTTCCGAAATCTTGACTAATAGTTTTCATTCTCGTGAAGGAATTATGAGTTATGTTTATCCTTTTTTACGATTAAGTATTTATGAAGATTTACGAAATCGTATCCGTTCTAAACGTGAGCATTATTTATGTATTGTGGCGATGGTTGTTAAAGATAATAAATCTACTGAGGATTTATCTGCTATTGAAGGCCAGGATTTGCTGGGAACTGTGGAAATTAGTGTCAGATCGGTTCAGCAGAATGGACTTATATCCCTCAATTCTTGGCAGTTAAATGATTTTGAGTATGCTTATTTGTCAAATTTGGCTGTTGATGCTAATTATCGGGGATTGGGAATTGCTCAACAGTTATTAAATTTTTGTGAGCATAGAGTGTTAGAATGGGGGTTTTGTGACTTATACCTTCATGTATTAGAAAATAATCATAGTGCCCGGAGGCTTTATGATAAAGCTGGTTACAGATTACAAGAGGTTGAATGGACTTTCGGTTCTCTATTATTTGGGCAACCCCGCAGGTTACTTTTGCGTAAATCTTTTGAGAAAGTAGGGAATAGGGAGTAGGGAGTAGGGAGTAGTTAGGATTTGCGGAAAAAGTCTTTTTGAAGGTGCGAGGGAGTAGGAGAGTGGGGAAGTAATTTTTTAGCCCAACTCTTGTCTTTAATATGCTAACTTTTTGAGCGTTTTCAATTGAAAACCAGCCATTTTTTTGCTTCTAAAAACTATCAAACCTTTATATGTAAGTGCTGTGATATTTAATCAGTAACCCCTAATTAACTAACTATAAATTTTAGATAAATGATTTTTTTGAGGAAGGGTAATTTTTTGGTATTCTTATCAAGATTTACTATTTATTGACTTCTTCAACAAGGAAAAACATGAAAAGTTTTATGACTGAGTTTTTCAGCAGTGTGTGGCATAACTTATCACAACAAATATCTAAGTTAGTAGCCACATTAGTAATGACATTTGTCTTACTATTTATCGGTACAATTTTTCTACCAGTACCTTTCGCTCACGCAGCAATGGTCTTATACTGTGATGGATTGGATGCTGGTGGATATCCTTATACAGCAACCTATGTAGATGGATTGTTTACTCAAGTCCGGTTTGATCGTAGTCCAGATTTACCCCCTGTAGTCTCAGAATTAACCTACGATACTGTCAATGAGCAAGGTCAACCAGTTTACCGAGGTAGTTACTTGGGAGCTGCAGATGTAGTTCTTATTGATCTATCAGGAGGTAATGTCCAACCTGGTTCTGAAGTATCAGAAGCAGTTGACAACCAGTTCAACCAAGAAAGGGGTATTTGTGGAGTCTAAATAAGTAAGTTTTAGGGTGTGTCAGTTTCTGATAGACCCTAAATTATTATGGGATTTAAAGTAGAAATCAGCTCTCAGCTATGATTCATTAATTGATAATTGATAATTGATAATTATCTCTCCCTTTTAGGGAGAGGATTGACGCTCTAAGAAAAAGATTTATTTTTTTCCCTTTGAAAGGGGAGGTTTTAAACCTGAATTGTCTAATTGTTTAATTGTTTAATTATTAATTATTTCGGTAATTAATTTCATTATTATGGAAGAATAAATTAGTCTCCAAGAAAGCAAATTAAATCTAGTAGAAGTGAAAAGGATACTTGCTATTTTAATTAAAACGCTGAGAGCTGAAAGCTAACCCCTAATAGCTATTTACTTAAATTAATTTCCCAAATTTTCAGGAAATTCCATCTCAAAATTTCTTAGCAAAAAAGCAAATTAATCTGTAATTTGTTCAATTATTTTCGTAGTCGGTTTTCCTGCTCCATGACCTGCTTTAGTAAGCTTTTAGCATTCAGCAGTCAGCTCTCAGCTATGAGTAATTAATTTCACTATTATGGAAGAATAAATTAGTCTCCAAGAAAGCAAATTAAATCTAGTAGAAGTGAAAAGGATACTTGCTATTTTAATTAAAAAGCTGAGAGCTGAAAGCTAACCGCTAATAGCTATTTACTTAAATTAATTCCCCAAATTTTCAGGAAATTCCATCTCAAAATTTCTTAGCAAAAAGGCAAATTCATCTGTAATTTGTTCAATTATTTTCGTAGTCGGTTTTCCTGCTCCATGACCTGCTTTAGTTTCAATTCTAATTAACACTGGATTCTCTCCAATATGCACTTCTTGTAAAGCAGAAATAAACTTAAAACTATGAGCTGGAACAACCCGATCATCATGGTCAGCAGTAGTAACAAAAGTTGGAGGATAAGAAGTTTCTGGCTTTAAATTATGTAGAGGAGAATAAGCATATAAAGTTTTAAATTCTTCTGGATTATCTGGGGAACCATAATCGCCAACCCACGCCCAACCAATAGTAAATTTAGGGAAACGTAACATATCCATTACTCCGACTGCAGGTAAAGCTGCACCAAATAATTCTGGTCTTTGAGTTATACAAGCACCTACCAATAAACCACCATTACTACCTCCTTTAATAGCTAATTTTTTTGAGCAAGTCAAGTTATTTTCTATCAACCATTCAGCAGCACTAATAAAGTCATCAAATACATTTTGTTTCTGTTGTTTTGTTCCTGCTTGATGCCACTCTTTACCATATTCTCCACCTCCACGAATATTGGCTATTGCATAAACTCCTCCCATCTCTAACCAGGCTAATCTACTAATAGAAAAACTGGGAGTAATAGAAACATTAAATCCTCCATACCCGTAAAGAATCGTTGGGTTATTGCCATCTAGTTTGATGCCTTTTTTATGAATAATAAACATGGGGATACTTGTACCATCTTTACTACTATAAAAAATTTGCTTAGTTTCAAATTCATCGGGATTAAAATCTACATTTGGTTGGCGATAAATTTTACTTTAACCACTCACCATATCGTATTGATAAATAGTTGACGGAGTTTTGAAACTAACATAACTATAAAATGTGGTTGTATCGTAACGTTTACCATTAAAACCACCGACGGAACCAATACCAGGTAAGTCTACATTTCTGACTAGAGAACCATCAATATTAAAGATTTTTATCTGAGTATGAGCATCTTTTAAATAGAAAGCAACAAATTGATTATTAAGTGTGCCTACTCCTTGCAATGTATCTGTTGTTTCGGGAATAATTTCTTGCCATTTATCTTTATTTTCTCCTGTGACTAAAGAAGGTGATGGGGGGTTATTAATATCAATGGCAATAACTCGTCTTTTCGGAGCATCAAAATCTGTGACAAACCAAAAGATATTATCATCATTATCTATCAAATTATATGCTGCTTCAAATTCACTAATTATTTCTACTATTGGCGAGTCTGGTACGGTTAAATCCTTGTAGAAAACTAAGTTTTTATTTTCTGCACTTTGACGAACACTCAAAATTAAATATTTGCCATCTTCAGTTACAAAACAAGTAAATAACCATTCTTTTTTGTCTGGTTTTTCATAGATAAGTACATCATCATTTTGAGCAGTACCTAAACTATGATAGTAAACTTTTTGCAAATAGTTAGTTCCTTCTAACTCTCTTCCTTCTGGTTGTTCGTAACGACTATAAAAAAAACCTCGATTATCATCTTTCCAAGCTGGTTGATTAAATTTTATCCATTGCAAAACATCCGGTAAATCTTCTCCAGTTTCAATATTTTTGATGCGCCATTCTTGCCAGTCTGAACCAGATTTAGAAATACCATAAGCTATTAATTTACCATCATTACTAATAGAAATTCCTGAAAGAGCAACTGTTCCATCTTCTGATAATTTATTAGGGTCTATCAAAACTTTTGGTTCAGCATCTAGAGTAGGTAAAGTGTATAAAATACTTTGATTTTGTAAACCATCATTTTTGTAATAAAAGTAGCGATCGCCTTCTTTGAAAGGAACGCTATATTTTTCATAATCCCAGATTTTAGTTAGTCGTTTTTTGATAGTTTCTCGTTCAGAAATTTCTGCCAGATAATTAAAGGTAATTTCGTTCTGAGATTTTACCCACTCTTGAGTTTTTTCTGAATCAGGGTCTTCTAACCATTGATAAGGATCGGGAACTTGAGTACCGTGATAATTTTCTACTATGTCTATTTTTTCAGTGATGGGATATTTTAGAGGTTGTTTTGGGTATTTCATATTTTTGATTTGTGAATAGTTGATTTAATATTAGAAGTTGATTTAATTTTTATCAAGTAAACATTGTATAACTTTTGTCATTGTCACACCAGAAAAATTTCCACACTTTTGAATTTTTCCGAGAATTTCTAGAATTGCCTAGAAAATTTTCAGCAGTGGAAAAGTGGAAACAGAGAAATGATTACTCCATGGCAAATATTTCTGGGATTTTTGTCATTGTCACACCAGAAAAATCTCGATCTTGTTGAAATTTTCCCAGAATTTCTAGAATTGCCTAGAAAATGTTCAGGGGTGGAAAAGTGGAAACAGAGAAAGGATTTCTCCATGGCAAATATTTCTGGGATTTTTGTCATTTTCACACCAGCAAAATTTCCACACTTTTGAATTTTTCCCAGAATTTATAGAGTTGTCTAGAAAATGTTCAGTGGTGGAAAAGTGGAAACATAGAAAGGATTTCTCCATGGCAAATATTTCTGGGATTTTTGTTACTTCAATCAGAAAAACTAATTTCTCCATTATCAAGTTTTTCTTGGAGTTTTGCTTTTACATTGTCGCTAAATTTCAGATCGGATACAAGATGAGGTAAATTTCTATAGGAATTAATTTT
>JBFRWR010000501.1:0-20702 GCA_051439685.1 Trichodesmium sp. | reverse complement strand
GCATTACTTAAATTAGCTCTTTCTAAATTAGCTCCCCAGAGTCTAGCTTCTAATAAATTCGCATCAGTTAAATTCGTATTAGTTAAGTCTGCTAAAGTTAAATCTGCTTCTAACAAACGAGCCATATTTAAGTTGGCATTTGTTAAATTTGCTCTATTAATATCTGCTTTATATAGGTTGGCTCCTGTTAAATTAGCTCCTGTTAAATTAACACCTGAAAGATTAGCACTATTTAACTCTGCACCCTGTAAATTTACACCTGTTAAATTAGCCCCCGAAAGGTTAGCATTTTTTAAATTAGTATCATGTAAATCGGCTTCACTTAAATCACATTGTTGCCATAAAAATGATACACACCAATTATCTTTCAACAAATGATTAATATCTGTCGAATTAGCTGCCATAACTGGTGCAGATAAATTAAAGGAAATGAGACAAATAAATAACGTAACAGTTGTTAAAAATTTCATTACTCAAGTTATTTTCATTAGACTAAAATAGTTTTGTGGGCAAACCTAGAAAACAAATTATATAGGAACTATTATCAAATATCGTAGGATAGGTTTCATAAAGTTTAAGTAAAAAAGAAAGTGAAACTTGGGTAATTTACCCAGAGTTTACACATACACAAATAATACAAACTAACATCACATAATTTAATCTATCAAAAAGTATTTAGGGATATAAATTGTCTCAAGTAAGGCGATCGCTACTTTTAAGACTTGATGAAAAAAATAATTGTATTTTCCTACCGATCTATTAGAATTACTTTCCACCATAAACATAAAATATAATTCTAACATCAGCTTATATCATGTCCGTTTAATTATTGATAAAAACCTTTCTCTTCTGTCTTATTCTTTACCTTCTTTCTGTTCCCTGTTTCCTCTTACTTTTTCCGTATTACCGTTTATTTTTAACTGTTAAATCGGACATAATATTACTAGACATAACTACCAAAATTTTGAATTTGTACTAACAAGCAATACTTATACTTATAGAACCAAAACCAAATGGATTCTCTGGGAAAATTAAATTTCAGAGCTGATTTTTTCTAATCTCCTATTTCCTATTTTTTCAAACAAATATAACTCACCATCCTCAATTAAAATATTAGCCAATAAAATATAGATTAAACTTGGATTTAACTGCTAATATTCTAACTATTTCTTTTACGTTTCCCCAAAAGTTGAGCTGCAAATATTCCACCGAGAAAACCAAATAAATGTGCTTCCCAAGATACACCTGGATCAGTCGGTAAAATACCCCAAATCATACCACTATAAAGAAATCCAGCAGTTAATGCAAATAAAACAGATAAAATACTAAAATCAAATAAACTGCGGAGTAACAAAAAGCCAAAATAACCAAAAATTAACCCACTTGCACCAATATGAATAGAGTCTGGTGAACCGAAACACCAAATACCTAAACCACTAACAATTATAGTTAGAATACTGACGAAAAAAAACTCACCAACCCCCCGCAACATAATTAACCAACCTAGAGTAATTAGTGGAACAATATTAGCAGTGAGATGAGCATAACTACCATGCAAAAAAGGTGCGAAAAAAATACCAGTAATTCCCATAGAACTTTGAGGATGAATTCCGCCATAATAGTTTAGTTTTCCTCCTAAAAGTTCAGCATTAATAATTTGTACAATCCACAGAATAGCAATCATAGTTCCCAAGATTGTCACATGGCTATTCATTTTTTCCAATAATTTGTTCATCGTTTTTGATTCTTAGTTAGATTGAGATATATTTACTATTTTAAACTATCAAGTTTTTAATGTTACAGGACTTTGTACAGAGCGTGAAATAAAGTTTTCATATTAATAGATGTTCTAGATATTTCCTTTTGCCAGATTTAACAATATCAAATCCGTTGCATTAGGTATGAAAAATTTTATGTTCTTGATTAATTACTATTTTAATAACTACCTACTCCTAAATTAACTATACAATCATAGCAGATTTTATATATAGCAATCCGCACATTGATTTTGATCATGTTTATAACAGTTAATTTTAACCGACAACCTTTTCAATTCTGACTACTGACTCGCAACTGCTACAAAAATATTAAAACTTCAATATAGCAATCAGAAATCAGATGTGAGAATCAAGGTATTTTTTAAAAGAAGAAAATATAGCCGTTATCATATTAATTTTCATACATTTTCTTCTTATTTTTTATACCAATTACCAAAAGTAATGCTCTACTTGGGTGACACTTCAATTATCAAGTAATTAAAATAAGTAGAATAACTTTTTTGATGATTATTAGGCATTTAGTGTTAATTATTAATAATTTTTACTGCTCCCTTACTCCCAGACTCCTTTACTCCCCAGATCAATAAAATGTAGAAAAGCTTTTGAGAAATGGTATTATTTCCTGTTCCTTTTTCCCTAAAAGTTTTGAATAACTCACAAATTAAATCATCTTGGTATAGAATTGTTATCACTAAGAGACTATTTATCAAATAAGTATTAAGAGAACGAATAGTTACTAAAATCCCAAATTGGTAATACTTCAAAGAATTGAAATCCAGTAGATAGAGAGATATTAGGTAAATATCTTCCTATATTTTTAAGTGAGAAATATTTGTGTTGATTTCTTCAGACCTACTCCCTACTCCCTATCTCATTTTTATCTTTCCTGATACATTCAATCTTTAAGAGACTGTTGATCAAATAAGTATTATAGAAAACGAATAGTTACTAAAATCCCAAATTGGTAATACTTCAAAGAATTGAAATCCAGTAGATAGAGAGATATTAGGTAAATATCTTCCTATCTTTTTAAGTGAGAAATAGTTGTGTTTATTTTTTCGTTCCTCCATACCTATTCCCAGTTAAGTGTTTCCCATCTCATTTTTATCTTTCCTTGACAAATAATCTCTAATGACTCAAAGTTAATTAGTAAATAATTGAACAGAAATATTTACACATTAGATATATTTATTATCTAGACTAGACTTAAAGTTTTAGGTTAAATTTCGTGTAATTAATTTTGTCTAACTACTTAAATGGTACTACACAAAATATCTTCAGTGAATCACTGATTCATTCCTGATTTAATTTTCGTTTTCTCTTTCGCTTTCGCGCAGCATTAGCAGACTTTAATATTTTTAATTGGTAAGGGTCAACATTAGAACGCCAATAAAGACGATGACCTTTAATTTCTGTACAATTTTGCTCTAAACATTTGAGCCAACCAAGTCTATTTTTAATTTGTTTTAAATCACTTAAAAGTCCTCTATCTTCTTCTTCTTGTGTAAGTTTAGCAAATTTTTGATAGTCAGGATAATCTGGAGTAACTAAAGCATCTTTTCGATGTAAAATTGGCGGATTATATTCATTAGTATAATTTTCATAGTTAACGCTCAAGTCTCGTAAATCAATATTCATAGTTGTATGTAAAACTGGGTGAGCTACCCTGTCAAAGTCTGGATAAAATAAATAAGATATTATCGGTAATTTATAATTAAATTTAACAATAGTTGCCCCATCTAATCTACCAAGTGTACGATTAGCACAACCTTCATAAAGTCGTAGTAAAGGGTCAAGTTTTGCCACAGCAGAAACATGAACAAGCAGATAATTAGCAGATTTATAACCAATAGAGCTATTTTGACAACATTTTCTAATTAGAGCAGAATCACCCAAACTAAATAATATTAAATCAGCCAAAGTGCAAGCTTGTGTGTAACTACCAAATAAAGCTCTAATATCATTTCTAACTACTTCTGAAAATTTGGAAAATTTCGGGCGATTACCAAATTTAGTTAAACCCAAATATACTAATAAATCTTGACGACGTTTATCTGTTATTTTATCCCATTCTTGGGGATTTGTTGCTTGGAGAACCACCTGAAAAGCCCGACGAAAAGTACCAAATTCTGGAATTAAATCTGTCTCTTCAGCAAGTTCTCCTTTCACTGGCAAACGACCTCGACTACTCATAAAATTCATCAAAGGAATAAGCTGTTCTTGATAATCTGCAAACCGCTTATTTTTAGAACTAATTCTTGGTGTAGATAAACGAGTTCTGAGGCGAGATGCCCGAAAATTTTCAGCTTCTCCTTCATCTTTAAAAATAAAGAAAATTCCTAAATCAATCGGAATTGAATCTACATTCAAAACTTGGTCAATATAAGACTTTAATTCTTCCTGTTCATAATACTTTTGAAAAGTTTTACGAGCTGTAATTATCCCATCTCCATAAACAACTTTTCCCTCTGTTTTACTATCATCAATTAATACCATAGCAGAAACAATTAAAACCTGTTTAGTTAAATCCCAAGCTTTAATCAAAGCCTCCCTACGTTCTGCCAAAGATTCTATTACATTAATCACATAACCAAGGTTGACAATATCAGCAGAAATACAACGAGTTTCTGGCAAATAATAAGGATCCCAACCTGCACTTAAATAACCTTTTTTAGAAATATATTTAATATCTTCACCATATCCACAACCATAGTCAAAAAAAGTTTTATTTTCTGTAAATAGATTTGCTTCTAAAGCTAAACGTACTGGTTTAGAAATTTGTTTACGAACTATAGCAGCTTTATGACGTTCTATTTTAGCAACTGGCATCTGAATAGTATGTTGAATTAGCTCATGGTCTTTAATTTCTATCCCATGATTTTTCAGGTGTTTTAACCATCCTTGATGAGTACCAATTAAATGAGTATTATCTAGCAGTCCTAATTTAACTTCAGCACAAGTTAATTGAGCAAATTTTTGATAGTGGGGATAGTCGCAATTCACAAAAGTTTCTTTCCGATGTAGCACAGGAGGATTTTGACTATTATTGTAATTTCTCCGATCAACTTTGCCATTATTCATATTAATAAGAATGCTAGTTTTTAAGGCAGGATGAGCAATAATATCAAAATCTGGATAGTCGAGATAAGAAACTATTGGTTTGTCAAAATGAAACTTAATTAATGTGGTGTTTTTTGGTTCAATTTTTTGTCTATAAACTGTTTTTAAGTATAAACGATCGGCTAACTTTTCGTAGAGTCTTAGTAAAGGATGAAGTTCTTCTAAAGCCGAGAAATGAATATAAAAAGCAGTTGGTAATTTTTTCCCGATTTTACTTTCTTGACAATATTTTTTTATCGCACCAGGTTTGTAAATTTCTAGGAACATCTGGTTAGCAAATTCGCAAGCAAACTTATAAGTACCAAAATAATTTTTGATATTTTCTCTGACTGTCTCAGGTAAATTTGTTTCTAATTTAAGTTTGGGTAATATTTGAAAATCTTCTATATTTAAAGCTAGATATAGTAGCAGTTCAGAGCAACTTTTTATTTGAAAATTAGATTGATTTTCCATTGCTAAAACATCCCAAATATCTTGTAATAAAAAATTAATATATATCTCTCATTGATAACTTGAAATTAGGTGATATTTATTAGTTAGGAATTTTCAGTAGTAAATCTTATAAAAATGCTAATAATTATCCTATAGAAATAAAAACTTGATTAAGCTACCTAAAACAAATTTTACCTACCCTAATTGAATTTGAAGTATAAGTAAGTCGGCTCAGAAAAAGATAACTATATTTAGTTTTGCAAATGAGCTTAAATTCCAAGTAAATAGCCTTTTTGAGTTAAGTTGACATTCTCTTAGATAGTTTGGTTTATTTACAACCTACTTATAAGCCATTTGGTATCTCCGCAAAGGTGAGAGTTTTTGTTAAAGGAGTCAGAATATTGAGAAATAAAATTAGGGAAAAAAATTAGAATTAGCGGTCTCCATCTCCCGACACTCCCCACACTCCCAATTATAAATCCCAAATGGGTTCTATACAAAGGGATTCAGTCTAACAAAATGTGTAATTAATTTTGTTTATTTGCTTAGAAGTAATTATCTGATTTTTCCCTAAAGGATTTTCCTAAAATAGGAACCGTAGATAATATAAATCATTCATTTTTTTGTAACTTGTATTGTTTAGGAAAAACAAACCTCTAATAGCTGAATACTTACAACCTATTAAAACCAATATTTAATCTTATAGATCTACAGCAAATTTTAGATTAATGTAGTGCAATATGACAACGTGACTATTTTTTGACTGAATTATTTCAGCCTCTAAAATGTGTAATTTATCTTGTTTACCTGCTGAATTACTTCATCGCTGATAGCTAATAGCTGAATGCTTACTAACCATCTACTAAAAAATCAAAATAAAAACTATAAACTCATTACCGATAACTTATATTTTTTCTGACGTGATAGATTTATGTAATATCCCAAAGTCTAAACACTATCTATATCTATACAATTTTTTTTATGTTTAATCACTTGAATCACCCCTTCAATTTTCGGCGTTGATGATTTTGGCTATAATTTTTCTGGAAATGGTGATTACCTAAATCCTAAATTTTAAGCATTTTATATTTTACAAGTTTAGATTGCATATCTTGATTCACCAATCTCCAATTTTCCGTTTTTTCTTAACTCTTCTACAATAAATATTAGAGATTGAATGTATCAGGAAATATAAAAATGAGATAGGGAATAGGGAGCAGGGAGGAAGAAATCAACACAAATATTTCTCACTTCAAAATCTAGGAATATATTTACCGAAATAATTAATAATTAAACAATTAAATAATTAGATCATTCACACCTTGAAGCCTCCCCTTTCAAGGGTAAAAAAATAAATCTTTTCCTTATTCGTCAATCCTCTCGCTTTTAGGGAGAGGTAATTATCAATTATCAATTATCAATTAATGAACTCATATCTATCTACCTAATGGATACACAACTTTGAAATCTTACCAATTTGAGATTTTAGTAACTATTAGTTCTCTTAATACTTATTTGATAAATAGTCTCTTAACTCCACATTCCTACATCCTGCAGTAAATCTTCAGAATTTACCATCAAGTAATTCGATGTTTGAGAAAAGGAACTAATCGCAGTTTCAGATAACCCTTTTTTAGGAACAGAATCAGAAATTTCTGTATGAAATTCTAAGCGTAACTTAACCCTTCCTTTTTTCCAGTAAGAACCAGGTCTTAATAATTGACATTCTAGCCCATCTTCAAATAAATTTTCCGACTCCAACCTAGCCAAAATCATAGTTATATATTCACTAACCTTAAAGGTACATTGAAACATTAACAGACTAACACTCGTAGACAAAACATCATCATTACTCAATAAACTAACTTCATTTTCCATATTAATTATCCAGGATTTATGTTCAACAAAAGAAGAAGGAAGAAAGAAGAAAGTCAACTTCAAAAAATATTTAATCAAAGGTAACTAGAAACTGAGCTGCATTAATTAATAATGAACAATTAGAGCATCTTTAGAGTTAGATAGAAAATTAGAGATTTAAAAAACTCTTTCATTCTCAATTATCAATTGTTAGGAGAGGCTGTAAGTAGGTAGGTGTTAAAAATCGTCACTATTTAACAAAATGTAAATTATCTTCAAATCAACTTTCTAGAGTAGCTTAGAGTTGAGTTAAACAACTTAATATAGTTGATTTTTTTCATGCCTACCTACTTAAACCAAATTGATTAATTATTAATTATTAATTATTAATTATTAATTATTAATTATTAATTATCCTTCCTCATTAATTTTCAATTAAAAAAACCAACCATAAGAATGTAAACCTTTACCCAAAAGATTTACCCCTAAATAACATACCCAGACTACAATAAACCCTGTAGCAGCCAAAATAGCTGGTCTTCGTCCTTGCCATCCTCTTGTAATGCGGGCGTGAAGATAGGCCGCAAATACTAACCAAGTAATCAAGGCCCATGTTTCCTTCGGGTCCCAACTCCAATAAGAACCCCAAGCTTCATTTGCCCAAACTGCTCCAGCAATAATCCCAATAGTTAACAGTGGGAACCCCAAGCCAATAATCCGATAACTAATATTATCCAAGGTTTGAGCAATATTCAAACGCTGAGGCGAAAGAATTGTTTCTGTCTGAACTGTTGGAGTCGAGCTAGTCATTTCCAAGACTGCTGTTTGACTGTTACCATTTTTTGTGGATAGGGATAAAGGTTCATGGTTGTTATTAATTTCCTTCAGGGGAACAACCTCTGTTTGTAGTTGCCAATTTTGGTGCTTCACAAAATGATTATTCCTCTGGGCACGAGTACCAAAAGAACTACCACTCAGCTCTACTTTTTGGCCACTGGTGACAATCAGAAAAGCGATCGCCAATAAGGCCCCTACCATCAGAGTTGCATAACTCAACATCATCACACTAACGTGCATCATCAACCAATTGGACTTCAGAGCAGGTACCAGAGGTTCTGAGACTTGCATATTAGAAGGCAAAGTCAGGGTAGCAAAAGCAGAAATACCCATAGCAACAGGAGAAGTAAAAACCCCCACCAGACGACTACCACTCATATTTTCAGCTATCAGGTGAATAGTAGTAAGTCCCCAAGTCAGGAAAAATAGAGACTCGTACAAATTACTAATAGGGAAATATCCAGCTTCTAACCAACGAGCTGCCAATAATGTAGCAATAGAGAGATTAGCGATCGCCATTCCAGTAGAACCCAAAACCGAGAGATAGGGGATACGAGGGAAAGCAGCGCCAACCCAGTAAATGAGCATTGTGGCAAATAAGATAGCAAAAGATATATTGTCCAATAAGTTTTGGACTTTTACTAAATCCATATAGATTTCTCCATGATATATATTTCAGTTTACATTTTTCATCCTAGCGGTAATAGAGCTACACGCAAGTCATAATTTATCAGTAATTCCTGAGTTAGTTTGCGGTGCGGAAATACTCTGCACAAAGCATTTATAAATGTCCGCTTCCTATTTGCGTAGTGCTATATTAGTAAGGCTAAGAAAATATCTTAACTTGACCGTACAAAATGATGAACTTTTCCATTGAAAAATTAATTAAGTGAGGAAATAGTATTAGTGGAGAAGATTTATTCTTAAGAGTATGAAATACCAGCATAATATTTAGTAAATATTCCCATTTTTTGATTGCCGAGTTATTTGATTAGCTAAATATAGCAGTACACATTAAGGTTAACAAGTTCCGATTTTACCTCTTTATTTTATTAGCTTTTAACCAAGACTTATTTTCCTCAGCAAAAAATGTACTGGTATACTATCAGGACTTACACAAAAATTGAATAAAATTATACACCATTTGTAGGAGTTAATAGCTGTTAATTATATGTCGTCGTCATCTGTAAGTCCTGACTATATAATTTCCATGGTTGCAGAGACTCACTAATCTATTAAAAATTTGATTAAATATTAATAATTTCACCATCAAGTAATCCCTATTTTTCAGTAAGCGATCGCTAATAATAAATCCTCAGTCTTCAGCTCTGAGCAATTAGCTTCAGATATCTAGGAAGTTAGATGCCAATATTTAAACACTGAAATCTTTACTTCAGTCAAGTTCAAAGTACAGATGAAAAGCTTAATTCTCCATAGTAATTCTGTTTAATGCCTTAATAAAAAAAGCTGAATGTTTACAATAAATGTATTTTCAAAATGATAAAATTTAATATCTATTGAGTAGTTTATCAGTGATGGAACAACTATCTTTACCTCTAAATATACCCAATACTCAGCCAAAAACAACCTCACAATTTCAAGAAATACTAAAAATTCTCAAAATTACCAACTCTCCAGGATGGCCTGATAAATTTGGCATATCAATTGATAATTGGCTCACAAAAAATTCTGATTCTCCATGCTTATGAAATTGTTGGTAATCCCTCAGTTTGTATAGAACAAATAGGTAATTCTGTACCACCACAATTAGGCAGAATTTTAGCATTGAGTATTTTGGAGCAAGTTATGGGAGTTAAGTTACCATTTTCTTTGCAATATTTATCTGCAACTCAACAATTAGGATTTAGACAAAGAAAGCGTCTGTTGACAAAAAGATATGCAGAAAAAGCTAACGTCGTAATTTTGCACCTATTGATGAACCTTGTCAACAATGGTTGGCTACTTTAAAAACAATTTTAGAAGATGGTTGAATTAATATAGTAATCCTCAATTATTTTGTAAAATTTTATTGTAAAAATTTTGCTTCAAAATTCCATTTTTGCTTGGGTTTAGAGACAAACCCCTACTCTTTTTTCACAAATTATTTATCAATAGTATGGCAATCTTAAATAAGTAGTGATAAATTAAACAAAAACTTAAACTCTTACCTGCTCTATGTTCCCTAAAAGCAGCAAGATTTTTATACATAAATCAAATAGGATTCTATATATATTAATTGGGGATAAAATGTAATAATTTGACTAATTATTAACAATCTAGAATATATATTTTGCATCTTGAGTAGATACATTTGATTCCTTCTTATTAATCAAATAAGAATCTTATCTATAGACAATTAGATCATAAAATCAGGAATCATATTTGAGAATAGAGGTGTTTCTAAAAGTAATAAAATATAGAATTTATTATCTTCATCAGATAAATTTTTTCCTTTTTCTTTGTTCCCAGTTCCCAAAAAAGCTCCAATATCTCAGGATTTAAAATCATCTGGATATGATAGAATAAACCAGCAAAAAAAGATTAGAAATAAAATCTCATACTCTATGTCCTCCGATGATTCTATCTCCACAACTTCCACCTCTATACCAGAAGTAAATCCAGAAGTAAATACAGAATTACAAGTCAGACTAAAAACAGAGGAAGGAAAGTTGTTATTACTATTACCTCCAGAATCAAATAATAGTGAGATAGAAAATCCAATAGCAATGACTTGGAAAGAAATTTGGCAACAGTTAAAACAACGCCTCAAAGCAGGAGAAAGATTTTGGCAACCAAAAACAGAAGTAAAACTAATTGCCTTTGAACGCTTACTAGACACCCGTCAACTCCAAGAAATAGCAGAAGCTCTTTTAGAAGTAGAACTAGAACTAACAATAGTTCAAACTTCACGTCGTCAAACTGCTGTAGCAGCAGTAACAGCAGGCTATTCTGTAGAACAAAAATCTACCTTGAATACTCTCAACAAAACCCCTCAAGAAAAAGTCCAATCTTTAGCCGAACCGCTTTATTTACAAATGACTGTTCGTTCTGGAGCAGACATTCGCCATCCTGGTACAGTCATAATTTTAGGAGATGTCAATCCAGGTGGGTCTGTAATTGCTGATGGGGATATAATCATTTGGGGTCGTTTGCGAGGAGTAGTCCATGCAGGGGCTAAAGGAAATTCTAAAAGTGTGATTATGAGCTTGCAAATGGAACCTACTCTCATTAGAATTGCCGAACAAGTTGCCAGAGGGCCAGAAAAAGCACCAGCCCAATTTTATCCAGAAGTGGCTTATATTGTAGACCAAGGGATTCGTATTAGTAGAGCCGTAGATTTTTCTAAAATGTATAGATAATTTTTATATCTGAATCATTAATTTAGCTTTAGCTGAGACATATCATATCTGTTTCAACAATTAATATTTAATATTTAGCTCTTAATTATAAAAAAGAGCATTTACTAAAAGGATTTTTTGTCTTTTTTCTCCATGAATGGAGAGGCTTTATATAAAATCCGGTTATACAGTAATCGCAAAATTACTTCCTCAACTTAATTACTTGACAAAAGTTTGAAAATAATTTATTAAAGATTGTCTCGTATTTTATAAATTGACCTGAAGCAGGAGGATTTTTGAATATTCATGTAAAATCAGGCCAACATAAACTCAAACAACCCCGTTAAAAGCTGTGAATTGCATCTAAAATCTAATTTATATCTAGTTTTGACTATTAATAATTTCTTATTTCTCAATATATAGAACTTATGAGCAGAATTATTGTTATTACTTCTGGTAAAGGTGGAGTGGGAAAAACTACCTGCACAGCAAACCTTGGTATGGCTTTGGCTCAACAAGGTCGCCGAGTAGTTGTTATTGATGCAGATTTCGGTTTGAGAAATTTGGACTTACTACTGGGTTTAGAAAATAGAATTGTTTATACAGCAATGGAAGTTTTGGCCGGAGAGTGTCGCTTGGAACAAGCAATAGTTAGAGATAAGCGACAACCCCTTTTATCTCTTTTACCCGCAGCTCAAAACCGAATGAAAGAAGTCGTCACCCCTCAACAAATGCAGGAATTAGTCAATATGTTGACTCCAAAATATGACTATATTTTGATTGACTCCCCTGCTGGTATTGAACAGGGTTTTCAGAACGCGATCGCCCCAGCTCAGGAGGCTATAATTGTGACAACCCCAGAAATATCTGCCGTCCGGGATGCGGATAGAGTAATTGGACTGCTAGAAGCTCACAATGTTAAGAGTATCCATCTTATAGTTAACCGGATTAGACCTCAGATGGTCCAAGCTGATGAAATGATGTCCGTGCAAGATGTAGAGGAAATATTAGCTATTCCCTTGATGGGTATTATTCCAGATGATGAAAAAGTAATTGTATCTACTAACCGAGGAGAACCATTAGTATTGGCAGAAAATCTGTCTCTAGCAGGGTTGGAGTTTACTAATATTGCGCGTCGTTTAGATGGAGAAAAAGTAGATTTTATAGACTTGAACCCCCAAGAGGAAAACTTTTTGACTTGGTTGCGTAAATTATTGTCATCTAAAATTATTTGATCTACTAGGAAAATATTACCTCAATCTATCTAATAAATTAACTATCTTAGTTGAATAGATAAGCTAATGCTAAATGAAATTCTAGAAAAACTTTTTTCTAAAAATAATCCTAAAAGTCGTGAAGAAGTTAAACGTCGTCTGAAACTTGTTATTGCCCATGACCGTGCTGATCTTAACCCAGAATTAATTGAAGCAATGCGCAAAGAAATTATGGAGGTAGTATCTCGCTATGTCGAAATAGACGATAGTGATTCAGAATTTTTATTAGAAAATAACCAAAGAGCTACAGCTTTAATAGCTAACTTGCCAATTAGACGTATTAGGGCAAAGCAAGATGCTAATGATAGTTAGAAAATACAACTAGCCCTCATAAGTTTAACATCTTTACCGAATAATTAATAATTAAAATAATTAATAACTGGAGAGTACAAAGTTATTCTAAAAAACGATTTGCTCTCGACAGTGAAAGTATTGCAGGAAAAGGCTTACAGCATTTAAAGTTCTGAATGGAAAGTTTCTAACCAAGAGATTCCTCAAAGCCTTAGTTAGCAATAGTTATTCCCAGAACTTTCCACTGTCTAGTGAATAGTTAACAATTAATTATTGAACAAGTCTAATTAATATGTATTTCTATATTTGACAAAAAGCATATAAAATGATACAGAGACAACCCTAGCGTCATAGAGAAAATTTCTGAGCAAAATAATTAATATTATCCTGGATGAACGCTTCAGTGATACTCTAAAAAATGACCGGAAAATTTGGTTTTAAGCCTTGCCCTTTTAGGACAACTAAGGTTTCTCTCAAATAATTGAAAGTCCCATATTTGTCCAGCAAAAGCGGAAGGTCAATCAGAGACTCAAACTTGAAGCACCATCTAAAAACCTAATTTTTAGGTTGTCCCTGGGTTTGCCTCAAGCAGAAGAGTTGCTTATCCCACAAGAGCATTCCATAGGAATGCTCCGTCGAAAATAGTTTTTATCTAGCAAAGCCTTAAAATCGACATTGAGGAAAGCATAAGACTAGCTTAAAGTTTCGGTGGGCGACAATAAAAGCAGCATTCGATGTTTCGCGGAGCGACATGAAAATTGGCAGCTCTGCGTCAGCTAAAAGTGAATCCGCCAAAAAGCGTTTGCCTAGTAGAAGGATGTCAAAATATTAATCTTAAAACCAATATCTTTCCGACTAATTTCAGATAGCTCAATAATTTATTTAAAGATAGGTAGAATGGTAAGCACCGCAGAAAGAACAAGCGTAGGATACATTACTCAAATTATCGGTCCAGTTGTAGATGCTAAATTTCCTAGTGGGAGTTTGCCAGAAATCTACAACGCCCTAACAATATCAGGCAAAAACGACGCAGGACAAGATGTTTCCGTTACCTGCGAAGTTCAGCAGCTTTTAGGCGATAACCAAGTTAGAGCTGTGGCCATGAGTGGTACTGACGGTCTAGTTCGTGGTATGGAAGTAGTAAATACAGGTAATCCAATTAGTGTACCTGTAGGCAACGCAACTTTAGGTAGAATATTCAACGTTGTTGGTCAACCAGTAGATGAACTAGGTCCAGTAGGTACAGAGGAAACCTCTCCTATTCACCGTCAAGCTCCTAAATTTACAGACTTAGAAACCAAACCTTCAATTTTTGAAACAGGTATCAAAGTTGTAGACCTTCTAGCTCCCTATCGTCGTGGTGGAAAAATTGGTCTATTTGGTGGTGCGGGTGTAGGTAAAACCGTAATCATCATGGAATTAATCAATAATATCGCTAAAGCTCACGGTGGAGTTTCCGTATTTGGTGGTGTGGGTGAACGTACTCGTGAAGGTAATGACCTTTACAATGAAATGATTGAGTCTGGAGTGATTAACCCAGAGAACCTGACTGATTCTAAAGTGGCTTTGGTTTATGGCCAGATGAACGAGCCACCTGGAGCAAGAATGCGTGTAGGTCTATCAGCTCTAACAATGGCTGAATATTTCCGTGATGTTAGTAAGCAAGACGTACTACTATTCATTGATAATATCTTCCGGTTTGTACAAGCAGGTTCTGAAGTATCAGCACTTTTGGGAAGAATGCCTTCTGCTGTAGGATATCAACCTACCCTTGGTACAGAGATGGGTGAATTACAAGAAAGAATTACATCCACAAAAGAAGGTTCAATTACTTCTATTCAAGCAGTATATGTACCTGCGGATGACTTGACAGACCCTGCACCTGCTACTACTTTTGCTCACCTAGATGCTACTACAGTATTATCCAGGGGTCTTGCTTCTAAGGGTATTTATCCAGCAGTTGACCCATTAGGTTCTACTTCTACTATGTTACAACCAAGCATTGTTGGTGATGACCATTATAGTGTAGCTCGTGAAGTACAATCTACCCTACAAAGATACAAAGAACTTCAAGATATTATCGCCATTCTTGGTTTAGACGAATTATCTGAAGATGACCGCCTAGTTGTAGCTCGCGCTCGTAAGATTGAACGCTTCTTATCACAGCCATTCTTTGTAGCTGAAGTATTTACAGGTTCTCCTGGTCAATATGTGAAGTTAGAAGATACGATGAAAGGCTTCAAAATGATTTTATCTGGTGAACTTGATGATTTACCAGAGCAAGCTTTCTATATGGTAGGTGATATTGGCCAAGTTCTTGCTAAAGCTGAAAAAATGAAAGCTGAAGCCTAATTATTTTTACCGTGTTAGTCATTAGTTAGCAAATTAATGTTGACAGTTGACTTGTTGGTTATCAACGCTGAGAACAACAGTCAACTGACAACTGCAAAAAACTAATAATTGACAAATAAAAACCAATAACAAATTATTAACAAATGACATTAACTGTGCGTGTAATAGCTCCCGACAAAACTGTTTGGGACTCAGAAGCTCAAGAAGTAATCTTACCTAGTACAACAGGTCAATTAGGAATTTTAGGTGGACACGCTCCGCTATTAACTGCTTTGGATGCAGGTGTAATGCGAGTTCGCCCTCAGAAAGATTGGGTGGCGATCGCTCTGATGGGTGGTTTTGCTCAAGTAGAAGCAAATGAAGTGACTATACTTGTTAATGGTGCGGAGAAAGGAGATACTATTGACAAAGAAGCTGCTCGTGTAGCTTATAATGAAGCAGAATCTGGTTTACAAAAAGCAGAAAGTGGAAGTTTACAAGACAAAATCAAAGCAAAACAAGCAGTAAAACGAGCAAGAGCGCGTTTACAAGCTGCTGGTGAAATAGTTAACTAAACACTCACTTCTCTAAGCAGGGACTGCATTTCTTCCCAAGTAAGTCCCTGTTTAATATAATTAGGATTGTCTGGATTAAAGGGGCTAGACACTAAATCAATACTGATAATTTTAGCATCTTCTGGCAATACAGGTAAATCTGGGTTAAATTCAGTAGCTCGCATCAATGAACTTGAAAAACCTTTAAATATTGCTATTTGGTCTGGTTCTTCTTCAATTACTACTGAAACTATTAATACTTGATTTGGTCTTTTAATTGTATACTGTTCCAGGCGATGAGCAATATTAAAATTATTCATTTTTTTTACATTTAATAATCAGCTTAAAATTCACAGTTGATTATTTTTTTTATCTCTAATCTCTCTTGCACAATATTACGTCTGTTCTATAATTTAGAGTTTAAGAGGCTATTAGTTAAGTAGATATTATACCATTTTGATAAATGTTGGCTACAAATGACTATGGGATTTTTTAGGAGTCAGAAGTCAGAAGTCAGAATTAATGTTTTTAACTAGCTATCAGCTTTTCCTTACGGAATGCTGGGCAAACAGCATTTAGCTGTCAGGTAAAAATTAGAGGGTTCTAAGTCCCCCAAAATAGCTTGAAAAATTAGTGGCGCGCCTTTTATGGGGGAAATAATCGCCCATGATAGACCAAGAATAAGCTGACTGCTGTTAACAAAGTTCCTCCGTAGGAGGCTAGCTGAGTGCTGACTGCTACTTCAATACCATCCTTTAGTTAGTAAATCATCTTTTTTGTCAAAGACATATATTCTGAGAATTATTTTTATCGCCCTTACTATTTGTAATATTCTTTTGGCAAATTAGTATTATCTATAATAGACTTGTCGCTTGATAATTTTAAAAATACCCAAAAAGATTCTCCTGTAAGGATTATAGCTCTTGAAAACCAAAAACGCTCGTAATTAATTATTTTCCTGTCTAGGTTTGAGGGATTTTTTGCCTCTATTTAGGGACAACTCTAATAAATATTTACTTAAATCTCAAAGCGGTAATAATTTAAGGGATTAAAATTTGTAGATAGGGAGATATTAATTACCAATGGATAATTGATAATTGATAATTGATAATTGATAATTGCAGAAAGCGTTCCGTAAAACTTTCCTACGGAAAAAACATAGTTGTCAGGGAGTAAAACAAAAATAATTACTCATTATCCAATATTCATGACCAATTAATCAAATATATTCCTAGATTTTTAAGTTACAAATAGTTGTCGAGTATTTCTTAATCCCTATTCCCTATTCCCTTTACAAACAATCTCTAATATTTATTTATGAATATCAATTTCCTGTTGCCGAACGCCCATACCTTTGTAATTTAACCAAAACAAAATAGCAAAGAAAAATTGTATAAATTATTAACCCAGAAAATCCTAAAAAACCTATAAATTCTTGAGGCCAATCTGGGTGAAAAATTTGTTTAAATAACCATGGTGGATCGAGCCAAACATTACAGAATGGATCATTTAATAATTCATTCCGAGCCTTAAAAGCACAAGCTACAAAAGGAACTTGAATTGCAGTTCCGATTAGATTATGTATAGTAACAGCCCAACGCCAAGAAGTAAAGCTAGCCTTCAGAGGTGAATTTCTTAATTCTCTAATTTCTTCATTCAAATCTACCCAAAACCATAGAGATACGGGGATTAAAATTCGGGATATTAATGATGTTAAAAAAGCAATAGGTACAGCAGCAATCATTAAGTAAACTGTAATTGCTAACAGACTAGAAACTCGCCAGTAAATAATTAATAAACGTTGAATAGCTTCAGATTTTTTGACGAATGCCCAAATTAATAGAAATAGAGGCAGTGCCACAGTAAATAATACTGCCAACCTATAGTCCATCCAGACCCAAGTTTCCCATCTAGATGTAATGGCTAATGGTAGAAAGTTCAACATTATTTAGTAATTTATAAAAATTTTTGAAAAATTAATTATTATTAAAAATATAAGTTATAAATTTTTTTTATAATCTAAAATATAATGGTAAGCAACCGAGTCAATAAATTATGAACTGCAGTTACTTACCTGATGAATATATAATAATATTCAACAAACTATAGTCTATCTAATCAATTCAATTAGTTATTTGACTTTAGTTATCGTATACCCGACATTCAGCAGCATCAGGATTATCATCACAATAGTTATCAAAGGCACTTTGAGGTTTATTTTGCTTTTGATGAGAAGCTTCAGCCTGAAGTTCTTCAACTGTATCCCAAGCTACTGCACATTCTTTTGAATTAGCACCAGAGGCATCACAGGTTTGACGAGCTGCCTCACGTTCTTTTTCAATTTGTTCCTCAATGTTATTAGTCATAGTTTTGTTATTGTTACTTACTACCTACATATTTAGAATATAATAGTTCCTAACTCTAAAAATAGCTAGGAATTAAAAAACAGGAAAAGAAACAGAGTAAAATTATGTTTCTATAATGTTAATTATATGTCCTTAATCAACTTTGTCATCAGATGCTCTTGATTTTTTAAGATTTCCAGACCAAGAATCATTAGATTTCCGAATTGACTAATGTCCAACTTACTCAACAATAGTTAATATATTAACTTAATCTAGTTGTAAATAACAATTTGTTGAATGGGTAATAGTTATACAACTCATTTGAGTTATATATAAAATAAATTATGGGTCAGTACAATTAAGCTTCATTTTTAGAGGAAAAATTAGGCTTCAAATTTAAGTTAGATTTATATGACTTTGCAGAATAGATAGGTAAAGTTTGAATTCATCTTTTTTCCCTATTCCTGATTACCTATTCCCTAAAAATATACAAGTTTTTACTTAATTAAATTGAAAAATCCTGTAATTTTGAGATATTTTATTTAACAGTTTGTCCCTCTGTTAATTTCAACAGGAAATCAGAGAATAAATATAGCAATTCTACAATGGTTTGTCATATTTTATCGTAGGGGTTTGGTTTCCAAATCCCGTTTTTACTTGGGTTTGGAGACCAAACCCCTACAGTTTTTTCTCACAATTCATTTAGGATGACTATAGACACTAAAAATATCCTGACCATGATCGACAGGAAATAAAAATCAAAAAGACCTTTTAGCTCCTGATAATCCACACTATACTGAAATATTAACATTAATAATTAATAAGGAGCGTGAAACAGATGCGGTGGTCAAACTCTATATCAACCCGTCCCTCATTAGAAGCAGCAGTTAAAGAAGTAGTAGAAAAAAGTTTAGAATCATTAGAAACTACCGCAGATTTAGGACTCGTATTTATCTCCTCAGCTTTTGCCAGCGAATATCCACGACTTATGCCTCTGCTGAAAGAACATTTACCAGAAACAATTATGATAGGCTGTGGAGGTGGTGGTATCATCGGCATGGATCAGGATGGGAAACCACAGGAATTAGAACAAGAAGCAGCCATTAGTCTTAGTTTGGCACATTTACCAGACGTAGTAGTAAAAGCTTTTCACATATCAGCCGAACAACTGCCAGATTTAGATAGTTCTCCTGATGACTGGTGCAATTTAATTGGAGTACCTACTGTAGATAATCCTCAGTTTATTATACTTGCTGATCCATTTTCTCCTAAGATTAATGACCTACTTCAAGGATTAGATTATGCTTATCCAAATTCAGCTAAGGTTGGAGGATTAGCTAGTGGTAGTCTAGGTGGCCAAAATGCTGGATTATTTTATCAAAAGCATCTCTACGATGAAGGAGTTGTGGGAGTATCTCTATCTGGCCAGATTATTTTAGAAACAATAGTAGCTCAAGGATGTCGTCCCATTGGCAAACCCTATCGCGTTACTGAAGGAGAGCGTAATATTGTTCTAGAATTGGAAGAATTAGTTAATGCTGAACAAGTCAGTGGTGGTATTAAACAATCTCCATTAGAAGCATTACAGGATTTAGTACAAAATCTCAACGAAAAAGACCGTAAGTTAGCTGAAAATTCTCTATTTGTCGGTATAGTCAGAAACGAATTTAAGCAAAATTTAGAACAAGGAGACTTTTTAATTCGTAATTTAATTGGAGTAGATCCTAAAGCTGGAGCGATCGCCATCGGGGATCGGGTGAGAGTTGGCCAAAGGATTCAATTTCATTTACGAGATGCCCATACTTCAGCGGAAGATTTAGAAATGTTACTGGAGCGTTATCACAGAGAAGTTTCTCCTGAGACTAAATCTACAAATAGTGCTGCTGCTTTAATGTTTTCTTGTTTGGGCAGAGGTGAGAATTTGTATGGTCAACCTAACTTTGATTCTAGATTATTTAGTAGGTATTTGAATATTCCTATTAGTGGATTTTTCTGTAATGGTGAAATTGGCCCGGTAGGTGGTAGTACATTTTTACATGGTTATACTTCTGTATTTGGTATTTTTCATCAACCTTCTTAAAGCAGAAAAATTTGATAATCAATCAAAAGTCAAAAGTCACAGTTATCAACTTTTGACTTGACTATTTTTAATTGATTGAAAAGAGAGTATAAAGTTAACAATAGACATCTCAGGAAAAGAGGGAGTAGGGAGTAGGGAGTAGGGGGCAATAATTAATAATTTATTCACGATAATTGATTTTATTTTTAATTATCGGAGATGTCTAATAGTCATCTGCAAATTAGTTTGTTAATGAATGAATAAGCAATTTTCAATGGTTATCAAGTTTTTAATTCTCATTACTACTAATATCATGTTGAAAAAGGATACTGTAATTAGCTGAATGAAAACTGCTATGACCTACATTCCGCACGACAAAATGTAGTATAAAAAACAGGAGACAGGAGACAGGAGACAGGAGACAGGAGACAATTATATTGGTCAATAGGAGTAACTAAGTGAGTATTTATGCTGAATATTTTCCTG